>NZ_JBHVJT010000021.1:49214-118261 GCF_042798815.1 Kitasatospora sp. NPDC057738
TGCGGGATTGGCTACCTTCGTGGGTACCTTCGGGGTCGTTGGGAAGTGAAAACTGTTCTCGCCCGCGGGGCGGTCTTTTCTCCCCGTCTCTCCGGACCCGTCGCTTCAGGTGCTGCGAGGATCCGTCAGGCCCTCGGCGGTCCGGTGGACCGTCAGCAGGGGCCGTTGTCGGTCCAGACGCCCCACTGGCCGCTCAGGCTCGGGTCGTCGCCCCTGGTCCACCACTTGTTGGTGTAGTAGTGGCCCTTCCACGAGACCTTGGTGCCGCCGGCCGCGTAGGTGGTGTTGGTGTCCCAGCTCGGGGCGGCCGGGCAGGAGGCCGGCGTGGTCGGGGTGCCGGTCGGGGTGCCCGTGGGGGTACCGGTCGGCGTACCCGTGGGGGTACCGGTCGGCGTGCCCGTGGGGGTGCCGGTGGAGGTCGGGGTCGGCGTGCCGGTCGGCGGGGCCGGGCAGGCGGACGCGGAGCCGTTGGTGGCGCTCACCATCTTGTCGAACAGGGCGGTCTTGGTGCCCAGGTCGTACAGCGAGAAGGCGAAGGAGCCGCCGAGGCCGTTGCAGTGCGCGTAGTCGAGCTTGGCCTGGATGGACTTGGCGTCCTCACCGCTCCAGAAGGTGTTGCCGTCGTAGAAGTACGTGGCCTGGGCCCCGTCGTCCCAGAAGGTCTTGGACGGGTTGTCGACGAAGCCCGCGAGCTCCTTGTACATCTGGATGCCGGGGACGTTGCCGGACATCGCCGCGCCGGCCGCCGGCTGGGTGGCGGGCTGGTACAGGCCGTGCTTGCCGTTGTCCTTCACGCCGGTCCAGCCGCGGTAGTAGAACGGCACACCCATGTTGATCTTGTTGGCGGGGAAGCCGCCGGGGATGCCGTACTCCTTGTCACCGACCGTCCACGCCTTGATCGCGTTGTCGATCGAGTACTTCCCGTTGCCCGGCTTGGCCGGGGTCGACGGGTCGTCCGGGGTCGAGTAGAGCGCGGCCTGGTGGTTGGTCGGCCCCTGGGCGTCCCAGCCGCCGTGCATGTCGTAGGTCATGACGTCGAGGAAGGTCAGGTACTGACCGACCTTGTCGGTCTCGACGTTCATGATCTTGTCCTGGCCGGCGCCGACCGCCGCCGACAGGGCGTAGGTCTTCTTGTCCGCCGCGCCCTGCGCGTCCAGCTGGGTGCGGAACTCCTTCAGCAGGGCGGTGAAGTTCTGCTTGTCCGCCGGGCTGGAGAGGTTGCCGGTGTGGCCGCCGCCGCCCGGGTACTCCCAGTCGATGTCGATGCCGTCGAAGACGCCGGCCGCCGAGCCCGGGCCGCCGAAGCCGGCGTCGCTGGGCAGGTTGCCCTTGATGAACATGTCGATGCAGGACGACACCAGGTGCTTGCGCGAGGCGTCCGTGGCGGAGGCCGGCGAGAAGTACTTGGAGTAGGTCCAACCGCCCAGCGAGAGCAGGACCTTGAGGTTCGGGTTCTTCGCCTTCAGCTTCTTCAGCTGGTTGAAGTTGCCCGCGATCGGCTGGTTCCAGACGTCGCCGACGCCGTCGACCGAGATGTCCGCGCCGAAGCTCTTCTGGTAGTCGGCGAACGCGTCGCCCGCGCCGTCACCCGCGTTCGGGTTGTTGTCGTTCCCGTCGGCGGCCTTGGTGGCCTCGAAACAGCCCAGGTCGGTCGGGTGGATGTTGGCGAAGGAGTAGATCATGTAGTCCAGGTTCTTGGCGACGCCGGTGTCCTGGATCGTCTTGGGGTAGTACGCGTTCGCGTAGACCGACCACTGGTCGAAGTAGGCGACCTTGATGCCGCCGCTGGTGGCGGGCGCGCCGGTGGAGTTGGTGGTCGCGGCGTTGGCCGCGCCGCCGCCGGACAGCGCGAGGCCGGCGCCGAGCAGCAGGGAGGCGGTGGTGCCGGCCGCGATGGCGGCCATGCTCTTCGGGCGGCGTCGGCGGCCGCCCTGCGGCGCCGGGGTCCCGGCCCTTTCAATGCGTGAGCGCAGCATGGGTGCGTGACTCCTGGTTGTGGGGGTTCCCGTCGTCCCGGGGGCGCGCGTCCGGGGTGGGGCCGGACGACCGGGACATGACAGGTGTGGGTGGGGAATCGAGCGGGATCAGACCATGACGGACTACCGGGATGTGCCGAACCGGCGCCCGCGGCACGAGGCCGCCGACGCCGGTTCAGGGGCTCCCTGCACCTGGGCAATAAAAATGGACTAGACCAACTCACCCGTCAAGGGGTGCCGTTGGGCCTTGAGACCCGCTTAAGGTTCCACCCCCGCGCTGAACTGGGCCGCCGCACCCCGGGACAGCCCCGGAGTCAGTAGCGGACGGCGTTGGCCACCTCGGCCTTGACCGTGCCGGAGAGGTCCCGGTGGGCGTGCGCGGTGGCCTGGGAGCTCTGCCCGACCGCCACGTCCTGAATGGTCACCGCGGCCGCGTCCAGCACCTTGCCCGACTCGTCGGTGAAGTTCACCTGGATCACGTACCGGTACGACTGCTGCCCGTGGTTGGTGACGGTCAGCGGCACCTGCGGCTTGCCGTCCGAACCGGTGGTCACCGCCCCGGCGGTGACGTCCCCCTTCGCGTCCAGCCCGCCCTTGATCCCGGAGACGGCCGAGGAGGCCGCCGACACCGCCGCCGAGGCCTGCGCCTCGACCGAGGCGATCGCGGACCCCGCCCCGCCGGCCGCCGAACCCAGCGCCGAGGCGGCGGAGGCGACGGCGCTCGCGCCCTTCTCCACCGCGGACGCCGCCGCGGAGGCCACGCCGCTCACGGTCTTCCCGGAGGAGGAACAGCCCGCGAGCGCCGCCGCGCCGACCACCGCCGCGACCAACACCCCCGCCACCGCCCGGCGTTGGTGACGCACCGGTGGTGCGTCCAGGTCCTGCGCGGTGACCCTCGGCGGGGTCGGGGAGCTGGCTCGGGTGAGCGGCTGGCGGTTCATGCGGTCCCTCGTTTCCGGTCGGCGCCGGGCTGCCCGGCACACCTCCACGCCCACCCTCCGAGGGCCGCGGGGCCGCCGCCAGCAGGGCTGCTGCCTCCGGGTGAGCCGAGCCGGGACAGCGCGTCAGGACAGCCCCGAGCCCTCCTGGGAGTCCGACTCCACCGCAGCCCGCTCCTCGCGCAGCCGCACCAGGTGACGGCGCCGCGCGACGACGCCGTACGCCCCGGCGGCGCTCGCCACGAAGGAGGCCAGGCCGAGCCACGGCCGGTCGAAGACGTGGCCGGTCAGGTGGTCCAGCGAGTACCGGCCGGCGCCCGCCAGGCCGAGCGCCAGGCCGGTCGCACCGAGGAAGGCCGGGTACTCGTAGCCGCCGGACATCGCGAAGAAGCCGGCCGGGGCGTGCACCGACACCGCGCCCGCCATCGTCCCCGCCACCACCGCGCCGGCCGCCGGGGTGGCCAGCCCGGCCACCAGCAGCGCGCCGCCGCCCGCCTCGCCGAGGCCGGCCGCCAGCGCGCTCTGCCGGGCCGGGTGGAAACCCATCTGCTCCATGGCGTGGGTGGCGCCCTCCAGGCCGCCGCCCCCGAACCAGCCGAACAGCTTCTGGGTGCCGTGCGCGATCAGCACGCCGCCGACCGCGCCGCGCAGGGCCAGCAGGCCCAGGTCCTTACGGTTCAGGCACATGTCGCATCCTCGCTTCCGCGGCGGAGTGACCCCGCTCGGTGACAGTGGTGACGGTCCTGCCTCCATAGCAACCGAGGGCGCCCGTGCCTTCGAGCCGGGGCCGCCATCCGGGCGAATTCGGCCGCGACCGGGAATGACCGGGAATGAACCGCCGGCGGGTGATCCACGCCGCGCCCGGCCGCGGGGCGTGGCGGACCGGCCGCCCGGGGCCCCGAGGTCATGCTTGGCCCATGTTCGTCTTCAACCTGGGCAGCGCCTTCATCACCTTCTTCGCCGTGGTCGGCCCGCCGAAGACCCTGCTGGCCTTCGCCCGGCTGGCCGGGACCCGCAGCAACCGGGAGCTGCGCCGGCTGGCCGCGCTGAGCACGGCCATCGCGGCGGTGATCGGCCTGGTGCTCGGCTTCGGGGCCGACGAGCTGACCACCCTCTTCCACATCAGCGACCAGTCGCTCCAGCTCGCGGGCGGGGCGATCTTCTTCGTCTACGCCGTCGCCCTGGTCTTCGGCGTCCACCTCGGCTCGGACGCCGACGACGACGAACACCTGTCGAACCCGCTGGTGGACGGCATCCGCGAACTGCTGCTGCCGTACATCGCCAGCCCGCTCGCCATCACGGCCGTCCTGGTCGCCTCGCTCAACCAGGACAACCTGGGCTGGAAGGCCGCCGTCGCCGGGGCGTACGTGGCCGTCGCGGTGATCAACTACCTCTGTGTGGCGGTGCTCGCGCCGCTGATGCGACGCACCCACCGCACCTCGCTGGAGGTGCTGTCCCGGCTGCTCGGGCTGCTGCTGGCGGCGGTCGGCGTCGAACTGTTCCTGGAGGGCCTGGCCGGGCTGGGAGTGCACCTGCCGGACGGGCACTGAGCCCGCCACCGCACCCGCGCCAGGGCCCGACGGGCGCCGAACGGCGCTCACCGGCGCTGAACGGCGCCGAGCCCGGCGCCCGCCCGGGTCAGCCGGCCGCGAGGCGTGCCAGCACCTCGCCGATCCGCCCGCGGACCAGTGGATCGGCGACCAGCCCGTCCGGGCCGACCGCGCCGCGCTCCAGCGGAAGCCGGACGCAGGCCTCGTCCAGCACGGCCGCGCCGGTGTAGCCGAGGACGGTGCGCAGGGTGGCCTCGGCCCCCTGGCCGCGGCCCGGACCGGCGGCGTTGATCCAGCCGGTGGGCTTGTCCGAGATCTCGATCCCGCCGACCGTCCAGTCCAGCAGGTTCTTGAACGCACCCGGCAGCGTCCCGGCGTACTCGGGGGTGCAGACCAGCAGCGCGTCGGCCGCCTCGATCGCGGCCCGCAGCTCGGCCACCGGCTCCGGCAGCGGGTCGGTGTCGTGGTCCGGGTTGAAGTGCGGCAGCCCGGCCAGCCCGGCGTAGTACGTGGTCCGCAGGCCCGGGGCGGCCGCGGCCACGGCGGCCGCGGTGCGCAGCACGGTCTCGTTGGTGGAACCGGCTCGCAGGCTCCCGGGCAGCAGCAGGATGTGGCGCTCGTTCGGCATGCCGGGCAACCTACTCCTTGACGTCCGCGTCAAGGACAGCCGCCCGCCGCCCGCCGCCCGCCACCGGTCATCGGCACCGGCCATCGGCACCGGCCGTGGACCAGCGGCAACGACAGCGGCAGCGGCAGCGGTCAGCGCGGCACCACCGGCCGCCAGGGCACCGGACTGGAGAGGATCATCGAGCTGGACGGCTGGCCGTAGCTTCCGAGCCGGTCGCACACCGCCTCGAACTCGGCCATCGTCGACACCGCGACCAGCAGCACGCAGCACGCCCCGCCGGTGACCCGGTGCAGCTGGACCACCTCCGGCCAGGTCGGCACCTCCGGATCGCGCAGCACGCAGCGCGGGCCGTAGCACTGGATCTGGACCAGCGCGGTGATCGGCAGCCCGGCCCGGGTGAGGTCCACGTGGGCGTGGTAGCCGCTGATCACCCCCTCGGATTCCAGCCGGCGGACCCGTTCGGCCACCGCGGGTGCGGACAGGCTCACCCGGCGGGAGAGTTCGTTGTACGAGAGCCGGGCGTCGGCCTGGAGCTCGGCGAGCAGGCGGCGGTCAACGGCGTCCAAGGCGACCTCCCGGGTGGTCGGGATCAAGGGATTTCCATTCGTAAAGCGAATCGGCGGAACGCATCGCGAACAACAGCTCCGAAGGCGGTTGCGATGCCCGTCGACCATTCAAACGGGGGGCACCGCCGCCGCACAATGGGCACCCGGTGGAACCCGGCAGTCCGGCTGGTTCACCGGACCGGGCGATGCGGCCCGGAGGATCAGGAGGATCGGGATGGGGCACGACACGGTGGAGACACCCAACCTGTCGTTCGGTCGGGGCGGAGCACCGGGCCGGGGCACCCCGTACGCCCAGTACGTGCGCCTGGAGGAGCTGCACGGCCTGCAGCACCCGCGCAGCAAGGAGCCGGCCGAGCTGTCGTTCATCGTCGCCACCCAGGTGATGGAGCTGCTGTTCGACCTGCTGCGGCACGAGTGGACGCTCGCCCGGCAGGCACTGCGCGAGGACGACCTGCCCGCCGCGCTGGCCGCGCTGCGCCGGGGCACCCACGTGCAGGACGTACTGGTGGAGTCCTGGGACCTGCTGGCCACCATGACCCCGCACGAGTTCAACTCCTTCCGCTCGCTGTTCGGCGAGGCCTCCGGCTTCCAGTCCGCCGCCTTCCTGCGGCTGGAGTTCCTGCTCGGCAACAAGAACGCCGCGCTGCTGAAGATGTACGACGGGATGCCCGACACCCAGGCCGAGCTGACCGAGGCCCTGCGCTCCCCCGGCCTGTACGACGAGGCGCTGGCGCTGCTGGCGCGCCGCGGCCTGGCCCCGCACCGGGCGCCCTCCGAGGAGCGCCACCAGCCGTCCGCGGAGGTCGAGGCGGCCTGGCGGCGGGTGTACACCGAGCCGGAGTTCGCCGCGCTCCAGCCGCTCGGCGAGGCCCTGCTGGACGTGGCCGAGCGGGTCACCCGCTGGCGCCAGCGCCACCTCTCGGCGGTCAAGCGGACCATGGGCGGCAAGCCCGGCTCGGGCGGCTCCAGCGGACTGACCTGGCTGCGCAAGTCGGCCGAGCAGGACGTGTTCCCGGAGCTGTGGACGATCCGGGACGGGCTGTGACGGAGCGGGCCGTGACGGAGCTCGATGCGACAAAGCGTGATGCGACAGAGCGCGATGCGACGGGACGGGCAGGGACGGAGCGGGCTGTGAGCGAGGGGAACGAGAGGACGGGCATGACCACGCGCGAGGACTGCGCGGCGCTGGACGCCGTCGACCCGCTGGCGGCGTTCCGCAAGGAGTTCGCCCTGCGGGACGGGGTGATCTACCTGGACGGCAACTCGCTGGGCGCACTGCCGGTGCGCACGCCCGAGCGGGTGCGCCGGGTGGTCGAGGAGGAGTGGGGCCGGGAGCTGATCCGCAGCTGGAACGACGCCGGCTGGTTCGAGCAGCCGTACCGGCTGGGGCGGCGGATCGCGCCGCTGATCGGCGCCGGTCCGGCGGAAGTGGTCGTCTGCGACACCACCTCGGTCAATCTCTTCAAGGTGCTGTCGGCCGCGCTGCGGCTGCGCCCGGGCCGGCGCACCGTGCTCGGTGACGCCGAGGCCTTCCCCACCGACCTGTACATCGCCGAGGGCGTGACCGGTCTGGTCGAGGGCTCGCGCAGCGCGCTGATCCGCCCCGAGGAGCTGGACCGGCACCTGGACGGGGACGTCGCCGCGGTCGTCCTCTCCCACGTGGACTACCGCACCGGCGAGTTGCTGGACATGCCCGGCATCACCGCCCGGGTGCAGGCCGCGGGCGCCCTGATGATCTGGGACGTGTGCCACTCGGTGGGCGCGCTGCCGGTCGAACTCGGCGCCGCCGGCGCGGACTTCGCGGTCGGCTGCACCTACAAGTACCTCAACGGCGGCCCCGGTTCGCCGGCCTTCCTGTACGTCGCCGAGCGGCACCTGGCGGCCGGCCCGCTCCAGCCGCTGAGCGGCTGGTTCGGCCACGCCCGGCCGTTCGCCTTCGAGCCCGGGTACGAACCGAAGCCGGGCATCGGCCGGTTCCTCACCAGCTCGCCCTCGCTGCTCGGCCAGGCCGCCCTCGACGCCTCGCTGGACGTCTGGGAGCGGGTCGACCCGGCGGCGGTGCGGGCGAAGAGCCTGGCGCTGACCGACCTGTTCGTCTCGCTGACCGAGGGGCTGGACGGTGTCGAGGTGGCGACCCCGCGCGAGCACGCCCGGCGGGGCAGTCAGGTCGCGCTGCGGCACGCCGACGGCTACCCGGTGGTGCAGGCCCTGATCGAGCGCGGGGTGATCGGCGACTTCCGCGCACCGGACCTGATGCGCTTCGGCTTCACGCCGCTCTACGTGTCGTACACCGAGGTCTGGGACGCGGCCCGGCAGCTGGCCGAGGTGCTGGAGAGCGGTGAGTGGCGGGCGGAGCGTTTCTCCCGCCGGGGCGAGGTGACGTAGGCCGGGGACCGGGACCGGGCCCGCCTCCTTTGCCATTAATAATGCGCAGCATTAATCTTGCTCGCATGGCAAGGACATCGGCGGGCCACGAGACCCGCGAGAGGCTGCTGCGCGCGGCGGAGGAACTCTTCGCCGCCCGCGGTGTGGAAGCCGCCCTGACCAGGGACATCACCCGACTGGCCGGACAGAGCAACCCGTCCGCCGTGCAGTACCACTTCGGCTCCCGCGAGGGCCTGCTCGACGCGATCATGGCCGGCCGCCAGGAACGCGCCGAGCAGGCCCTCGCGCCGCGTCTGCCCGCCCTCGCGGACGCGGACCTGCCCGGACTGCTCGGCGCCCTGGTCGCGGCCGAGGCCACCGAGCTGCGCACCGAACAGGGCCGGCACTGCCTGCGGATCTCCGCGCAGGTCAGCCACAACAGCGGCGTCCGCACCCGGACCCCGCACCCGACGCTGGCCGGCGGCGGCTACTGGCGCCTGATCGAGCTGGTCGAGGACCGGATCTCCGCGCTGCCGGAGCCGATCCGGCTGGAACGGATCGACCTGGTCCTCACCCTGATCGGCGCGGCCCTCGCCGACCGGGCGCAGCAGTACCTCACCGGCTCCACCCCCCTGACGGACGAGGAGACCTTCCTCGCCGACCTGGTGACGATGTCCGCCGCCATGCTCTCCTCCCCCACCCCCCGAAGGAGCAGGTCATGAACGACCTCACCGGCAAGACCGTCATCGTCACCGGCGGCGCCCGCGGCCTGGGCGCCGAGGCCGCCCGGCTCGCCGTCGCGTCCGGCGCCAACGTGGTGATCACCGACGTCCTGGAGGAGGACGGCAGGACCGTCGCCGCCGAACTCGGCGAGCGGGCGCGGTTCGTGCGCCACGACGTGACCTCCGAGGAGGACTGGCAGCGCGTGGTGGACTTCGCGGTGGCGGAGTTCGGCGCCCTGCACGGCCTGGTCAACAACGCGGGGATCTCCACCGGCACGCTGCTCGCGGACGAGAGCGTCGAGCACTTCCGCAAGGTCCTGGACATCAACCTGACCGGCGTGTTCATCGGCATGAAGACCGCCGTCCCGGCGATGCGCGCGGCCGGCGGCGGCTCGATCGTCAACATCTCCTCGGCGGCCGGCCTGATGGGCCTGGCGCTGACCGCCGGCTACGGCGCCTCCAAGTGGGGCGTGCGCGGCCTCAGCAAGATCGGCGCGGTCGAGCTGGGCACCGAGCGGATCCGGGTCAACTCGGTGCACCCGGGCATGACCTACACCCCGATGACCGCCTCGGTCGGCATCCGGCGCGGTGAGGGCAACTACCCCAACACCCCGATGGGCCGGGTCGGCGAGGCGTCCGAGATCGCCGGCGCCGTGGTCTACCTGCTCTCCGACGACTCCTCCTACGTCACCGGCGCCGAGCTGGCGGTGGACGGCGGCTGGACCGCCGGCCCGACCGTCAAGTACGTCATGGGGCAGTGAGCCCCGCGGCCGCCCGGGCCGCCGTGACGCAGGTCATGTCCGGGCCGAGTTCGACCGGCATCACCTCCGGGGAAGCTTCCGACCGACGGAACGTCATACCCTGGGGAGGTAGCGCGTGACCCTCGCACTCGGCCCGCTCAAGCCCGAACCTGCCCCGCTGCTCCTCGGCCTGGCACTGTTCTTCCTGCTGCTGTGGCTGCTCGGCCGCCACCTGCTCCCCCGGATCGAACGAGTGCAGTCCGAACGCTGGGAGGCCACCGAGGGCCGCACCGAACGCGCAGAAGCCCTGCTCGCCGAGGCCGAGGCCACCCGGGAGGCCCGCCTGCGGGAGCTGGCCGAGGCCCGCCACGAGGCGGCCCGGATCCGGGAGGAGTACTCCGAGCGCGGCGCGGCGGCGATGGTCGCGGCCCGCGCGGAGGGCATCCGCGACCGGGACGAACTGCTCGCCACCGGTCGCGCCCGGATCGCCGCCGACCGGGCCGAGGCGGCCCGCCTGCTGCGGCAGGACGTCGGCGAGCTGGCAGTCGCCCTGGCCGGCCGGGTGATCGGCGAACCGGTGGACGCCGTCGCCGCACAGCGCCGCACGGTGGAGCGCTTCTTCGAGGCGAACTAGCGGAGCCGGCCGGCTCTCGCCGACCCGCCGTCGGCCCGCCGTCAGCTCATGGTCAGCTCCTCGTCAGCTCCTCGACCAGCGCGCGGTACGCCGCGAAGGCCGGCTTGGGCGTGTAGTCGTCGCGCACCAGGCCGAAGTGCGGGAACAGCCCGGCGCCCGCACTGTCCGCGTCCCGCAGGGCGAAGAACGCGTATCCGGTGACATTGAGTTCGGTGGCGAGCCCGGCGACCGTCCGGACCACCTCCGCCACCACCTCGGCCTGCCGCGCCTCGCTCCGCCCGGGGCCGGTGGGCCAGCCGTTCTCGCAGATCCGCAGCGGAACACCGGGCCCGATCCCGGCTCCGGGCAGCGTGTCCCGGCGGAAGCCGGTGAGCACCGCCCGTACCGCGTCGGCGAGTCGACCGGGTGGGACGGGACGGAAGACGTCCGGGAAGAAGTCCAGGCCGACGTAGTCCAGGGCACGGTGGAAGCGTTCGTCGGCGAGCCGGCCGAGCTCGGGCCAGAAGGTGTCCGCGGGGTCGAAGGAGGGCACCGCGTTGAAGCCGACGGCCAGCCGGTCGAATCCCCGGGCCAACGCCTCCTCCTTCGCCGCGATCACGCCCTCGACCAGCGCCCGGCGGACGTTGGGGATGCTGCCGTCCACGGGCGGGAGGTCCAGGTTGGGCTCCTCGCAGATCTGGAGCAGCCCGAGGCGGTGCCCCTCCGCGCGGACCGTCCGCCGGACGAAGTCCAGCCAGCCCGCCAACTCCCCGCCGCGATCCCGGTACTGGACCACCAGGTCGAGCCGGCGTCCCTCGACGGCGTACTGCTCGGGCCGCGCGGGGGTGTGCTCGCCGCCCGGGTACGAGCGGTAGGCGCGGACCAGGAACTCCGCCGCACCGCACTGGAGTTCGCGCAGGGCGGCGGTGATCCGCGCCGGGTCGTCGGGGCGGACGGGCGCGATCACGCCGGTGTCGTCACCGGCCAGTCCGCCGGGGTAGATGCCGAAGGTGAAGGTCATGCCGTCACCGTAGCGGATATTTTTGGTGTCACTGTAACTTTGGAGTGACACCATGCACTGCGGATAGGATCCGGCCATGGGACTTCGCGAACTCAAGAAGCAGCAGACCCGGGAGCTGCTCTCCGACACCGCCATGGGCCTGTTCGCCGAACGCGGCTTCGACCGGGTCACGGTGGTCGAGGTGGCCCGGGCCGCCGGGGTCTCGCCGAACACGGTCTTCAACTACTTCCCCACCAAGGAGGACCTGTTCTTCGACCGGCAGGAGGAGGTCGTCGCCCACCTGGCCGAGGTGGTCCGGCGCCGCCCCGCGGGCAGCCCGGCCGTGGACGCCGTCCGGGCCGACCTGCTGGCGGCCTTCGCGAGCGGGGAGCCGACGGTCGGGCTGCACCCGGGGATGGCGGCGTTCTGGCGGATCGTCGAGGACAGCGCCGCACTCCGGGCCCGGCTGCTGGAGCTCGGCGAACGGGCCGAGGCGGCACTCGCGGCCGCCCTGGCCGAGGAGTCGGGAGCCGCACCGGAGGACCCGCTCCCCCGGATCGTGGCCGGAGCCGTCACCGGGGCCCACCGGGCGGTGCTCGGCGAGATCCGGCGGGCCATGGTGGCCGGGGAGCCCGCCGAAGCCGTGCGGGCCCGGGTCGAGGCGGCGGTCGACCGGGCCTTCGGCCTGCTCGCCTCGGGCCTCGCCCACTACCCGGCGCAGCGGTAGGCGGCCGGGCCGGGGCCGGGGAACGGCGCGCCGGAGGAAACGGGAGACGCGAACGGGGCCGCGAAGGGGACGGGCCCGGGCCGGGGGCCGGGCCCGGGGCGGGGCCGGGCCTGGGGCGAAACCGGGATGGCGCAGGCCGCCCGGTCGAGTCGACCCGGGCGGCCTGCGCCGCTGTTCGGCTGTTCGGCTGTTCGGCCCCTCAACTCTTCAGCCGTACGGACCGTCAGCCGTGGCGGCCGCGACGACGGCGGGCGGCCAGCACGGCCAGGCCGCCGAGGCCGAGCAGGCCGACGCCCGCCACGCCGAAGACCACCGGGGCGTTGCCCGCGCCGGTGGAGGGCAACTCACCGCCGCCACCGGGGTGGTGGCTGGTCGGCTGCCCGGTCGGACGGTGACTGGTCGGGGCCGGACCGGCACTCGACGTCGTCGCACTGGCCGACGGCGAGGTGGGCGCGGGCGAGGTCGGCGACGGGGACGTGGGGGTCGGAGAGGTCGGCGACGGCGACGGCGACGTGGGGGACGGTGAGGTCGGCGAGGGCGACGTCGGGCTCGGAGACGTCGGGGACGGCGAGGTCGGCGAGGGCGAAGGCGTCGGTGAGGTCGGCGACGGGCTGGGCGTCACGACGCAGTCCGGCAGGTCGCCGTCGAACGGGTAGCTGTGGATCTCGTAGCCGCCGGTGCCGGTGTGGATCAGGTTGCCCGCCAGGTACACCCGGCCGTTCATGCCCGGCTGGGCGATGGTCGTGGTGCCGCCGGGGTTGCCGGCCATGACCGAGCCCTGGAACTGGGCGCTGCCGAGGATCTGCGCCGAGGTCGCGGTCGGGAAGTTGTACATGAGCTTCGAGCGCATGTCGGTGGTCTGGTCGCCGGCCAGCCCGGTACCGGTGTAGGTGTTGATGATCGGGCTGTCCCCGAGCATGTTCACCACGACGGTGGCGCCGGCCGGGATGTTGTTGAAGACCAGGCCGATCTGCCCGCCGGACGGCGAGGCGAGGTTCTGGGTGACGTTGAAGACCTGCTTCATGCTGGTCCCGTCACCGGTGAAGGTCGCCTGACTGGAGGAGATGTCGACGGTGCCGGTCGCGGTGGCCCGGCCGACGCAGTCGGAGACCTCCTCGATCTGGGTCAGCACCGTCTGGTACGGCGCGGCGGCGTTCGGATCCTGGATCGACTCGCCGGTGGGGTCGATGTTCACGGTGCCGGTGACGGAGCCCGCGTGCCGCAGGTTGCCGAAGGCCGGCCCGTGCGAGTCGCTGCCGCCGATCAGGATCGCGTTGCCGGTCACCACGTCGACGTTGCCGCCGGTGGTCACGAAGTCGCTGCCGTTCGGCGGCACCACGCGCGAACCGACACCGACGACGCCCATGTTGTAGATGCCGCCGCCGTTCTTGTCGACGGTCAGGTTCCCCAGCGCGACGATCTTGCCCTCGGCCTCCGCGGCCCGGCCGTTCACGGTGTAGTTGCCACCGGTGAAGACGTTGATGGTGGAGTCGCGGCCGGTGAAGTCGCCGTTGTTGGGCGGCGGCCAGGTGGCGGGGCAGTCGGGTCCCGTGCAGGCGCCCAGCGGCGGGGCCAGCGGAGCGGCCGAACCGACCGTCAGCACCGCGGCCAGCGGCAGCGCGGTGACGGCGGTCGCCACCGCGATCCTGACGGCCCGGCGCCCGCGCGTCGCCGGGGTTCTCACGGCGGTCGTTCTGTGATCCGGCGAACCGGTGGCCTGATCCATCGACAATTCCTCCGTGCACGAGAAAAGGGCGAGACCGGATGACCCGCCACGTTCCATATGATCTGCTGGCGATCCCATAGATCCGGGATATCCAATACCAAAACGGACTTATCGCAGCCTACAGACCCTCAGATCGGATCTGAAACTCATACGTACGGAGCAGGGATCCCCAGGGCGGGCGCCGACCGGCGGCGAGGGCCTAGGTTGGGAGGCATGACCACCGAGGCCCAGGAACAGAGCGCGCCGCTCGTCTCCGTCGCGTCCGCCGACGCCGTACTGCGGCACCCCGAGGCGGGCGAACACCTGCTGACCGCCATGGAGCGGGAACGCGCCGCGCGCTTCCGGCACGAGTCCGGTCGGATCGACTTCACCGCCGGGCACCTGCTGGTCCGGCTCTGCGCCGCCCGGCTGCTCGACGTACCGGTGGCCGGCCTCGTCCTCGCCCAGCAGTGCCCGGACTGCGGGCTCGCCGACCACGGCAAGCCCTACCTGCCGGACCACCCCGGGGTGCACGTCAGCCTGTCGCACACCCGGGGCGTGGTCGCCGCCGGCGCCGGGTTCCAGCCGGTCGGGGTCGACGTCGAGCTGTCCGACCGGGGCGGCTCGCTGCGTTCGGTCGCCCGCCGGGTGCTGGCCCCGGCCGAGCTCGCCCTGGTCGAGGCCGACCCGGAGCCGGAGCAGGCCTTCCTGCGGCTCTGGGTGCGCAAGGAATCGCTGATCAAGATCGGACGGGCCACCCTGGACACCCTCGGCCGGGTCGACCTCTCCGCCCTGCCGCTGTCCGTCCCGCCGGGCCCGCCGCTGCGCAGCCGGTGGGAGGACCTGCACCTGCTCGACTGGACCGACCCGGAGCACGCCGCCGCCGTGGGCGCCGTCAGCACCGCCCCGCCCCGGATCGTGGAGCTCACGGCGGCGGGCTGAACGGCCGGGCCGGAGGGGGCTCGACGCCGGGCCGGGACGGGACAGGACGGGCGCCGGGACGGGACGGGACGGGCGCCGGGCCGAGTACCGGGCCGGAGCGGGCTCCCCGGCGCCCACCCGCGCGGTGGGCCGGGAAATAAGCGGTGTTAGCGTGCCTGGTCGTGGGCACGCCGAACGCGGGTGCCCGCCCACCAGCTGCCCACCGGATCCAAAGGGTGCCCCGCCATGGCCAAGTTCCTGCTGAGCCTGCACGTCCTCGTGTCGGTCCTGTTCATAGGCCCGGTCGCGGTGGCCGTCAGCATGTTCCCGCGCCGGGCGAAGGCCGCGCTGGCCGGAGGCCCGGACCGGGCCTCCGACGCCGGCGTGCTGCGCGTGCTGCACCGGATCACCCAGGTCTACGCGCTGCTCGGGGTCGCGGTGCCGGTGCTGGGCATCGGCCTGGCCCAGGTGATGGACGTCCTCGGGCAGTCCTGGGTGATCGTCTCGATGGTGCTGACCGCGATCGCCGCGCTCGCCCTGCTGCTCTTCGTGCTGCCCGGCCAGCAGGCCGCGGTGGACGCGCTCGAACTCGACCCGTCGGACGAGCAGCACACCAAGGCCGTCGGCGGCCTGAAGATGCTGCCGATGACCGCCGGGGTGTTCAACCTGCTGTGGGCCGTGGTCGTGGTGCTCATGGTCATCCGCCCGGGGTCGAGCACCGGCGTCTGAGGCCCTGCTCCCCCGGCCCCTCCCGCTCTCCCGGTTCCTCGCGGCTTCTCCCGGCTTCCCTTGAGCTCTCCGGTCCCCTGCTCCCGCCGCGCCCTCCCGACCGTCGCGCCCCCTCCCGCCGACCGGGCCCGTTCGAGTACCGTCCTGGGCCATGACGATCATGGCGGGCATGGGCAGCCCGACGGGAACCGGCGTCGGCCCGCTGCTGCGCGGCTGGCGGGAACGACGGCAGCTCAGCCAGCTGCAACTGGCACTGCGGGCGGACTCCTCGGCCCGCCACCTCAGCTTCGTCGAGAACGGCCGCTCCCGGCCGAGCCGCGAGCTGGTGCTGCGACTGGCCGAGCAGCTGGACGTCCCGGTGCGCGAGCGCAACACCCTGCTGCTGGCGGCCGGTTACGCCCCGCACTACCGCGAGACACCGCTGGACGACCCGTCGATGGCCGCGCTGCGCGGCGGGCTGGAACGGCTGCTGGCCGCCCACGACCCGTACCCGGCGGTCGTGGTCGACGGGTCCTTCCGGGTGCTGGCGGCCAACCGCTCGCTCGGGCTGCTCATCAACGGCGTCGCCCCTCACCTGCTGGAACCGCCGTTCAACGCGATCCGCGTCACCCTGCACCCCGACGGGCTGGCTCCGCGCATCGTCAACCTGCCGCAGTGGCGGCAGCACCTGCTGGAGCGGATGGAACGGCAGCTGGAGCTGGTCCGCGCCGAGCCGCTGCGCCGGCTGTACGAGGAGGTCCGAAGCTACCCCGAACCGCCCGTCGAGGACCCGGCGGGTGGACCTGACGGGAACGGACCGGCCGGGAACGGTCCGGCCGCGGGCGGACCCGTCACGGGCGGACCGGCCGTCGACGGGTTCCCGTTCGCGCTGCCGATGCGGATCCGGCACGAGGGACGGGTGCTCTCCTTCCTCTCCACCATCGCGACCTTCAACACGCCGGTGGACGTCACCGTCTCCGAGCTGGCCATGGAGACCTTCCTCCCCGCCGACACGGAGACGGCACGGTTCCTGCAGGCCGCCGTCGGGCCCGAACGCTAGGCCCGCTCGCGGGCCTCCCGCCGCAGGGCGGTGAACTGGAGGACGGCGAACAGGGCCACCGCCGCGGCCTGCACCGGGATCCAGACGGACCCGGCGGTGGTCGGCTCCAGCCACACCTCCATCGCGACCAGGCTGAGCACCACCCAGGCGAGGTTGACGTCGATCACGGTCCGCACCCCGAGCACCGGCGGCCGCCGGCGTGCGGCCAGCGCGCCGACCGCGAGCGCGTAGCCGAGGAGCAGCAGCCCGACATCGACCAGGGTGGTGCGGCCGGCGCCGAGCAGTTCGCCGAGCGGGCCGGAGAGGGCCAGGTAGGCCAGGCCGTTGCCGCCGGTGACCAGGGCGTCCAGGGCGAGGGCGCCGCGCACCGTCCGGGGCGAGAAGACGGAACCGGGCCTGGCGGGGGTGAGGGTGTTCACGTGGGCGGACACGGCGGATCGCCTCCTGTCGGGGGTGGGAGCCCGGGACCGTGGCGGCCGCACCGGGTGCCACCACCCTGCCCGGTGCGGCGGCGGCCGTCGATTACCCCGCGGGTAACGGCCGTCGCGCACCCGGCGGGAATTGTCAGACACGCCCTACGGCCTCCGGGGCGGCTGCCGGAGCAGCACGCCCGCCCGCTTCACCGCGCGGGCGGTGATGGTGGTCTCGGCGCGGGCGACGCCGAGCGGGCCGAGGACGTCGGTGAGGAAGCGGTACAGCTCGCCGTGGTCCGGGCAGAACACCGTGGCCAGCAGGTTGGCCGGACCGCTGGTGGCGAACACCCCGTGCACCTGCGGGTGACGGGCCAGCGCCGCCCCGACCTCGGCGATCCGGCCGGGCGGCACGTCCAGCCAGAGGTTGGCGTCCACGGCCATGCCGAGCAGCCGCGGGTCCACGGTGGCGTGGGTGCGCAGCAGCCCCGCCCCGTCGAGCCGGTGCAGCCGGCGGCGCACCGTGGACTCGGGCGCGCCGACGGCCGCGGCCAGCACGGCGTGGGACTGCCGGGCGTCCTCGCCCAGCCGCTCCAGCAGCGCGCGGTCGAGGCCGTCCAGCGGCGGGGGTGCGGCGGGGCGCGGGACGGCGGGCCGGGCGAGCGCCTCGGCCTCCTCCTCGGTCAGGTGCCCGGCCTGCCACTGCCCGGCGTCGGCGAAGGCGTGCAGCACCGCGTGGGTGGTGGTCTCGGTGACGGCGCCGGTCGCGGGCAGCTGCCCGTACAGCAGCCGGTCGCGGGAACCGGCGTCGGTGAGCATCACGGCGCCGACCTCGTGGCCGCCGAGCATCACGTCGACGAACGGGACGTCGGGGCGGTCGGCGAGGGCCTGGGCGATGGCGTCCACCCGGCCGCTCAGCACCCGGACCCGCAGCAGCAGCGCGCCCACGGCCGCGTCCTCGACGTCCGGCAGCCGGACCACCCGCAGCACCCCGGCCTGCCGCATCCGGCCCAGCCGGCGGGTGACCGTCCGCGCGGACACGCCCAGGACCTCGGCGATCCGGCCGGGCTCGGCCCGTCCGTCCACCTGGAGGGCGCACACCAGGCGGCGGTCGAGGACGTCCAGCACACTGTCCGGATCGGCGGTGGAGAGGTCCATGGTGTCCGATCCCCGTCACCCTCGGCGGCTTCTGCGTCCTGTTCGGCAGCCCTGACGGTACTCCTTGTCCCGGGCGGCCGGAGCACACCGGCCCCGAGCCCCGGCCGGAAGCTCCGGTCGGAAGCTCCACTCGGGCGCCGGCCCGGGGGCTCCGGTCGGGGCGCCGGCCCGGGGTGAGGAATCGAGGAGGAGTCACCGTGACGAACGAACTGTGGACGCTGGCGGAGGGTGTGGAGGCCGCGGTGCGGGAGGTCGGTGCGGGGCTGGCCGCACGCCGGTCCGCCGACCCGGTCACCGCCCGGACCGCCGAGGAGGCGGCGGCCCGCTTCGCCGAGCTGGACGGCCCGGCCGCCGCCGTACTGCGGGAGCGGCTGACGGCGCTGCACCCGCAGGCCGGCTGGGTGCCCGAGGAGCTGGACGGGTCGGTGCCCGCCGAGGGCGAGTGGTGGCTGTGCGACGCGACCGACGGCGCGGTGCAGTACCTGCTCGGGCAGCCGCACTGGGCGGTGACCGCCACGCTGGTCCGGGACGGCGCGGCGGTGCTGGCCGTGGTGCACGCCCCGGAACAGGACGGCCGCACCTACCGGGCGGTGCTCGGCGGCGGCGCCGAGCTGGACGGACGGCCGATCGCGCCCCTGGAGCGGGAGTTGGCCGTCACCGTCGCCGCCACCAGCCAGCCGCCCCGGGTGGCCGCCGACCCGGTGGCGCTGCGCCGGGCGGGCGAGTCGCTGTCCGCGATGGCGGGTGCCGTCCTGGCGGTGCGCAACCTCGGCCCCACCGCGCTCCAGGTGGCCCAGGTCGGCTCCGGCCACCTGGCGCTGTTCTGGGAGTACGGCCTCGACGCGGGCAACCTGCTGCCCGGCGCGCTGATCGCGCGCGAGGCGGGCGCCGCGGTGACGGACGCCGCCGGGTCGGCCTGGACGACCGGCTCCGACGGCTTCCTCGCCGCCGCGCCCGGGCTGCACGCCCGGGCGCTGGAACTGCTGCGGACAGTGCGGTGATCAGTCCTCGGGCTTGATGCCGAAGAGGGCGGCCGCGTTGTCGTGGCAGACCGCCCGCAGCCACTCCTCCCCCAGCCCCAGCCCGGCCAGCGCCTCCAGCTGGTGCACGTACCGGTACGGGATGTTGGGGAAGTCGCTGCCGAGCAGGACGCGCTCCCGGAGCCCGCGCAGGCGCGGCAGCTCCCCGCGCGGGAACGGGACGTCGGCCTCGGCGAAGTCGGTGAACGCGATGGTGGTGTCCAGCCGGACGGCCGGGTGGCGCTCGGCCAGGTCGAGGAAGCCGCGGTACTCGGGCATCCCGAGGTGGGCGACCACCAGGACCAGACCGGGGTGCCGCTCCAGCACCGCGCCGATCGGGCCGGGGCCGGTGAACCTGCCCGGCACCGGCCCGGACCCGCAGTGGGTGACCACCGGGGTGCCGGTCTCGGCGAGCAGCCCCCAGACCTCGTCCAGCAGCGGATCCGCCGGATCGTAGCCGCCGACCTGGAGGTGCGCCTTGAACACCCGGGCACCGTCCTCGATCGCCCGGGCCACGTAGCCGGGCGCCCCGGGCTCGGGGAAGAAAGTCGCGGTGTGCAGGCACTCCGGGGTGCGGGCGGCGAATTCGGCGGCCCAGGCGTTCAGCCAGCCGGCCATGCCGGGCTTGTGCGGGTAGAGCATGGACGTGAACGCCCGGACGCCGAAGTCCCGCAGCCGGCGGACCCGTTGTTCCTCCGCCTCGCGGTAGGTGATCGGCCAGGGCCGGTTCACCAGCGGACCGGCCGCGTCGAAGTACGCCCACACCTTGTCGAGGACGTTCTTCGGCATGAAGTGGGTGTGCACGTCGATCAGCCCGGGCAGGCCGAGCTCCTGCCAGAACCGCCGTACGCCGTCCGCTTCCTGACCGCCCGCCCGGTCCTGGTCGTTCTCCCGACCCTGGTCGCTCGCGCGGTCCTGGTCGCTTGCCCGGTCCTGACCGCTCACACGATCACCGGGCGGGCGCGGTCGATGATCGCCGCGGTGTCGACCCCGGCCGGCAGGGTGCCGAAGGCCGCGCCGTGGTCGCCGCCCAGCCGGCTCGCGCAGAACGCGTCGGCCACCGCCGGGCTGCCGTACCGGACCAGCAGCGAGCCCTGGAACGCCAGCGCCATCGACTCGACCAGCCGGCGGGTGCGGTACTCCAGGTCGCCCAGGTCGGTCAGCTCCTTGCGCAGCGCGGCGACGGCCGCGTCCAGCCGGCGGTCCGCGCCCGCCGCGGCGTCGAGTTCGCCCAGGAAGGCCTCGACGCTCTCCGGACGCTTGGCCATGGCACGCAGCGCGTCCAGGGCGGCGACGTTGCCGGAGCCCTCCCAGATCGACACCAGCGGCGCCTCCCGGTAGAGCCGGGGCATCCCGGACTCCTCGACGTAGCCGTTGCCGCCCAGGCACTCCAGCGCCTCGGCGGAGTGCGCCGGACCGCGCTTGCACACCCAGTACTTGGCCACCGCGAGGCCCAGCCGCCGGACCAGCGCCTCGTTCCCGTCCCCGGCGAGGGTCAGGTCGGTGGCCCGGGCGAGCCGCATGGCCGTGATCGTGGCCGCCTCGGACTCCACCACCAGGTCGGCGAGCACGTTGCGCATCAGCGGTTGGTCGACCAGCGCCTTGCCGAACGCCCGCCGGTGCAGGGCGTGGTGGACCGCCCGGGTGGCGCCGTAGCGCATGCCGGAGGCCGCGCCGATGGTGCAGTCCAGCCGGGTCATGTTGACCATCTCGATGATGGTCGGGACGCCCCGGCCCTCCTCGCCGACCAGCAGGCCGACCGCGCCGTCGTACTCCAGCTCGGCCGAGGCGTTGGACTTGTTGCCGAGCTTGTCCTTGAGCCGCATCAGCTGGAGGCGGTTGCGGCTGCCGTCCGGCAGGACGCGCGGCAGCACGAAGCAGCTGAGGCCGCCCGGGGCCTGGGCGAGGGTCAGGAAGAGGTCGGACATCGGCGCCGAGGTGAACCACTTGTGGCCGGTGAGCCGGTAGGTACCGTCGGCGTGCGGAACGGCGGTGGTGGTGTTGGTGCGGACGTCCGAGCCGCCCTGCTTCTCCGTCATCGACATGCCGGCGATCAGCCCGCGCTTGGTGCGCGGCTCGCGCAGCCCGAAGTCGTACTCCCGCGCGGCCAGCAGCGGCTCCAGCTCGGCGGCCAGCGCCGGGTTGGCGCGCAGCGCCGGGACGGCGGCGTAGGTCATCGAGACCGGGCAGGTGTGACCGGCCTCGACCTGGCCCCAGACGAAGAACCTGGCGGCACGGGCGGAGTGGGCACCGGGGCGCTCGTCGCGCCAGGGCGCGGCGTGCAGGCCGTACGAGACGGCGGTGCGCATCAGCTCGTGCCAGGCCGGGTGGAACTCGACCTCGTCGATGCGGTGGCCGAAGCGGTCGTGGGTGCGCAGCACCGGCGGGTTCTCGTTGGCCAGCCGGCCCCACTCGGCGGCCTGCTCGGAACCGGCCAGCCGGCCCAACTCGCGCAGCTCGGGCTCGGCCCAGCCGGCGTCGGCCCGCCGGAGGGCGTCGAGCAGGGTGGGGTCGGCGGCGGTGTCGTGGCCGTACGGCAGGGGCACCTGGTTGGTGACCTCATGCGTCGCTGTCATCGCGTCCTCCCAGGGCACGCAGGGTGAAGGAGACCAGGGCGGGGACCACCGCGGCGCTGTCGCTCCTGATGGCGCCGCCGGCGGTGCTGCTGGTGGTGGTACTGCTGCTTTGGGTGGTGCTGCTGGTGGTGGTGCTGCTGCTTGTGGTGCCGTCGCCGCGCTCGGGCGGCCCGGCGGCGGCGACCGGTGCGGCCGCGAGCGGGCCGGCCAGGGCCTCGCCGGCCGCGCCGACCAGGGCGGCGGCGGTCAGCACCGGATCCTGCTCGGGCAGTTCGCCGCTCGCCACGGCGGCGGCGATCTCGGTGGCGATCACGTCCCGGAACGCCCGCCGGAAGACCAGGCGCTCCTCGTCCACGACCGCGTCGGCCGGCTCGACCAGCAGCGCGTACGCCAGCCGGGGCGCGCGCAGGGCACGGGCGGCGAAGGTCTCGACCACGGCGGCGATCCGCTGCCGCGGCGTGTCCCGGAGGGCGACGGCGGCGTTGACCGCGTCGATCTCGTGCGTGACCACCCGCCGGAAGAGCTGCACCGACAGCTCGGCCTTGCCGGAGAAGTGCTGGTAGAGGCTGCCGGTGGCGATCCCGGCGCGATCCGCCACGGCGGCCATCGTGCAGCCGCCGTAGCCGCGCTCGGCGAGCAGGCCGACCGCCGACTGGAGCACCGCTTCCCGCTGGGCGTCCAGGCGGGCTTGTACGGCGGGCGTGCGTCGGTAGGCCATGGAAGTATTGAAGCACTGATTCACTGCTTCGGGGAGGGGGCCGGCCAGGCCGTTCCCGGGCCCCGTTTCGCGCCCCGCGTCTCAGCCTCGCTTCCCGGCCCCGCGTCTCAGCCTCGCGTCCGCGCTTCCGGGACGACGCGAGGAGGCCGCCCCCTGGTACGCGGGGGGCGGCCTCCTCCTCGTGCTTCGTGGCGCGGCCTACTGCGCGCGAGCGCTACAGCGGGCGGCGCTCCTGCTCCAGCCGCTGGCCCTCGACGTCGAGCGGGCCGAACTCCGCGCCCGCCTGCGGCGACTTGGCGAGCGAACGGGCGGCGTCGGGGTCACCCAGGCCCGCCCACTCCAGCACCTTGGCGGTGGCCTCCGCCGACTGCGCGGCCGGCAGCTGCTCGATCTTCGAGCCGTGGTTGCCACCGGGCACGGTGTAGACGTAGCTGTCCTCGCTGCCCCGGCCGAGACGGAACGGCTTGGCGCCCCACGGGTCGTTGCCGCCGTAGACGTACATGATCCGCTCGCCCTCGCGCTTCACCCAGCGGTCGATGTCGGGCATCGCGTTCGGGTTGAAGACGGTCGGGATCTCCTTCGGCACGTAGCTGCGGACCGAGTAGAGCTCCTTGTAGTCGTAGTGCAGCACGCCATTGAGGTGCGAGACGTCGAAGAACGGCGCACCCAGCTCGGTCGCGGCCTGGTAGTAGTACGCGGTGTACTTCGCCAGCGACTGGTCGCTGTTGCCGGTGATGCCGGACTGCGAGTCGAACCAGGCGTACAGCTCGTCGTCGGTCGCGGTGGCGGCCACCGGGACCTTGGCGCAGTCGGCCTCCAGGCTGTACTGCCAGAACGCCCAGACCACGTCCAGCACGCCGGCCTCGTACGCACGGTCCGGGGTGCCGAGGGTGTTGAAGGTGGACCCGGCCGCCGTGTTGTCGGCGACGAAGCGGGCCTCCAGCCGGTCGCGGCGCACCAGCAGCTCACGCTGGGCGGCGTTCAGCCTGGCCCGGCACTCGGGGGTGCCGACGGTCCGGAAGAACTCGCTGTACGCCGCGTAGTCGTTGACGTTCGTGTTGTTCGGCGCGACGTAGGCGATCGTGCCGGCAACGTCGTCCGGGTAGAAGCGGCGGTAGAAGGTGGAGGACATGCCGCCCTTGCTGGCGCCGGTGGACAGCCACTCCTCCTGGTAGATCCGCTTGAGCGCGGTCACCAGCCGGTGCGAGTCCGCGGCACCCTGGCGGATGCCGGCCTTGGACCAGTCCGCCGGGTTCGGGCGGGAGGGGGTGAAGAACCGGTACTCGATGGACACCTGGTTGCCGTCCACCAGCCGGGTCGGCTCGGTGCGGGACGGGTTGGTGCCCAGGGTGTAGCCGTTGGTGTAGAAGACGGTCGGGCGGTCGTAGCCGCGGTGCAGCAGGCTGAAGCGCTGCTGGAAGGTGCCCAGCCAGGGGCGGTTGTGGTCGATCGGCTGGGTGTACGTGGCGATGAAGTAGCGGTGACCGGTGGTGGTCGGCTTCTCCTCGGTGATGGTCACCCCGGGGATCGCCGCCAGACGGTCCTTGATGTCGGCGGTCGGGTCGTCGGCGGGGCTCCGGCCGTGGCGGGACCCGTTGCCCTGGCCGTCCTGCGCCCCCTGGGCACCCTGCGCGCCCTGGCTGTCGGCGGCGGACGCCGGGCTCGCCAGGCCGCCGAACGCGAGCAGCGGTATCAGCAGGGCCGACACCATCAGCCTTCTCACGGTGGTGGTCATCAACTCTCCATCTGTTCAACTGACATGAATGCCGCCTGCCGGTGCGGCCGTGCGGCGCGGGTCGCGCTGGTCGTGCTGGTCGTGCTGGTCGTGCTGGTCGCGCTGGTTGTACGGATAGTGCAGGTGGTGCGGTGGCCGACCGATGGACGGCCGAATGGGCCACCCGCCGTTCGCGGATGGCCCATCGGGAGAAACGTGCTGGTCAGCGGGGTTGTCCTGACTGCCTACGGGCGGGGCAGGGTGCAGCCGGGGAGGGTGAGGTCGAAGCGGTTGCCGGCGGCGAAGCAGGCCGGGATCCCGTAGGTCTCCTGGGCGTAGCCGATGCCAGGACGAACCGTCACGGCACCGTTCTGGTCGACCTCACAGGGGTTGTCCAGGGTGCAGGTCTCGCCGCTCTCGTTGATCGTGTTGTTGACGGCGACCACCTGGCCGGTCGAGGCGTCGACCACCGGCGAGCCGGAAGTGCCGCCGATCACGTTGCAGGTGGAGGTGTAGCGGACCGAGTCCTTGAAGGTCCAGTCGGCTTCCTTCAGTCGGTAGGCGAAGCCGTCGACCGAGCAGGAGTAGATCTTCTTCCAGTAGCCGGAGACGACCCGGATCGAGGTGCCCTGGACCGGGTGGGTGGCGGCGAGGGTCAACGGGGCTATCCCGTACCGGGACTGGATCGACGCGTAGGTGGTGTTCAGCTGGTAGATCGACACGTCGGTGTCGGTCATCGCGCCGTAGACGATCTTGGTCGCACGCAGCGTGGCCGCGCTGCCGCCGCTCGCGTTGAGCAGGGTGAAGCTCCGACTGGAGGACCGGTTGAGGACGACCTCGCCCGGACCGGGCATACCGGTCTCCAGGCAGTGGCCGTTGGAGAGCACGAGGGCCGGGTCGCTCGCGGCCGAACCGGGCATCCGCACCAGCGAGCCGGAGCAGTTGCTGAGCGCGACCGTCCCGGCGAAGGTGACGGCGGCGACAGGCTTGGCGGCGGGCTTGGCGGCCGTGGCTGCGGCCTGAGCCGGAACGGCTCCGACGAAGGCGGTGGCCCCGGCGACCAGGAGTGTGGCAACCGTGCCTATGAGCGGCTTCTTCATGAGAGACCTCTCGGTGTGGGGGAGGGTCCACGGGTGGGGGTCCACCAAAGCTGTCGCGGACATGACCCACTGTCAAGAGTCAAAGCAACACCAAGAACCTCCCAAGACGCATTGGCCGGTTACCGCCGCCGCTCGGCACGCGACTCCGCACGCGACTGGGCACGCGGTCCGGAGCGCGGGCCGGAGTACGAACCGGGGGTGCGGACCGGGGGTGCGGACCGGCACGCAGTCCGGGACGCAGGCCGAATCGCGGCCGGATCCACAGCCGGCTCAAGGGCCGCGCGAGCCGGTCGCGGGCCGGGTGGCGGGCCGGGTGGCGGGCCGGCCGGGCCGGAACGCCGCCGGATCCACACCCCACCGCGGGCCGGCCGCACGCCGGCCACGCGTCCCCGCCGGCCGGTCAACTGCCGCGCCCGTACGGTCAACCCGCCTGCCAGCGCTCCCGGCCGAGGCTGATCAGGCGCAGCTGGAAGCGCGCGGTGGCGGCGATCCTCTGCTCCCGCGCCGGGTCCGTCTCCAGCGCCTCCAGGAAGGCGGCGGCCGTGGAGACCATGTGGTCGACGTACAGCTCGGCGAGCATCCGCAGGTCCCGCTCGCCCCACCCCCGTGACTCCGGCTGCGGCGCCAGGGCGGCTCCCACTTCGGCGGCGAAGCGGCCGAGTTCGGCGTCGATCGCCTCCCGCACCTGCCGGACCCCGCCGTGCCGCTCACGCGCCAGGAAGCGGACGTGCCCCCGGTGCTCGCGGACGTGTCGTTCGATCACGTCCACCGCACGGTCGATCAGCTCCTCGGCACCACCGGCCTCGGCGAGCACCGCACGGATCATGATGTGCAGGCTGGCCAACGACTCCTCGACCAGTGCCACCCCGAGGGCCGCGAGGTCCGGGAAGTGCCGGTAGAAGGCGGCCGGGGAGAGCCCCGCCTCGCGGGTGACCTCGCGAACACCCAGGCTCGCCAGGTTCTGATCGGCCAACAGGTGCAGTCCGGCGTCCAGCAAGGCCCGCCGACTCTGCTGCTTCTGGACCTGCCTGGCCCCAACGGTGTGACTCACGCCATTCAGTAAACAATCGTTTGCTGAACTTGGCCAGCCGAGCGTACAGTGGGACCGAAGTCAGTGAACACTTGTCAACCGAAATCGGCGCAGTCCCAGCCGCAGCCGAAGGAGCCAGTCGTGATCCTGTTCTCCGCCCTGGTCGCCATGGGTGTCCTGATCGGCACCGCCGCCCACACCTCGCTCCCGGTCTTCCTCGCCGCCTCCGCCGGCATCACCGCCTGGCTGCTCGCCTTCGGCGCCCGCGAGGGCATCGCCCGCCTCCGGCACCGCTGACCCGGCCGCTCCGCGGACCGCACCCGCGGCCACTCCACAGAGAGGACCCGCACCATGAGCACCGTCACCGACCACCCGGCCGCCTCGCTTCCGGCCACCGTCCGGCGGATCGTCAGCCGCCCGGCGAGCCGCGGCCAGGCGACCGACCGCCAGGCGGACATCCGCCGGACGACCGACCGTCAGGGACCTGCCCGCCAGGGAACCGGCCGTCAGGAACCGAACCGCCAGGGAACCGCCGAGGCCGACGGCCTCGCCATCGCCTCCTTCCTCCTCGGCCTGCCCGGTCTGCTGCTGTTCAACATCGTCCTCGGGCCGATCGCCATCACCCTGGCCACCCTGGCGTTGGTCCGCGGCACCAGCCGGCGCGGCCGCGCCCTCCTGGGCCTGGCCCTCGGCATCGCCTCACTGGCGATCCTCGCCATCACCCTCGTCACCTCCCACGGGGTGCTCATCGACATCGGCTCCTGAATCCGGCCCAACTCCCCTTCCGCTCCTGGCTCCTGTACTCGCCCCTCGCTGCTCTCCGTTCCCGATCCACCCTTCGCCCTTGATGCGCCCAGCGATCAACCCAGCGATCAACCCGGTGATGCGCCCAGCGATGCGCCGACGGTTCTCGTGGCGGCTCACTCGGCGGATCCCGACGGCCGGAGCGACTGTTCGAACGACTGATCCCGTCAACCCGCCCCGTTCCCCCGGCCCGCCCCGTAGGGTGGGCCCCATCGGCCGGACGACCTCAGGGGGCAGGAGTGACTACGGAGAACCGCAGCGACACACAGCCGGAACGACCCACCCCAACGGGTGGACGGCTGCTCGCCGTGAGCGATCTGCACATCTCCTACCAGGAGAACCGCGACCTGGTGGAGAAGCTCCAGCCCTCCCATCCCGGCGACTGGCTGCTCGTCGCCGGTGACGTCGCCGAGCTCACCACCAGCATCGAGTGGGCCCTCGGCCTGCTCGCCGAGCGCTTCGCCCGCGTGGTGTGGGTGCCCGGCAACCACGAGCTGTGGACCCACCCCGAGGACCCGGTCCAGCTGCGCGGGGTGGCCCGCTACGAGCACCTGGTGGAACGCTGCCGCCGGCTCGGTGTGGTGACCCCCGAGGACCCGTACCCGGTCTGGGAGGGCCCCGGCGGTCCGGTCCGCATCGTCCCGCTCTTCCTCCTCTACGACTACACCTTCCGTGCGCCGGGCACGACCACCAAGGAGGCCTCCCTCGCGGCCGCCTACGAGACCGGCGTCGTCTGCGCGGACGAGCGGATGCTCTACCCGGACCCGTTCCCGGACCGCGACTCCTGGTGCCGCGAGCGCGTCCGGCTGACGGAGAAGCGGCTGGCCGCCTGCGACCCGGACGTCCCGCTGGTCTTCGTCAACCACTACCCGCTGGTCCGCCAGCCCACCGATGTCCTCTGGTACCCCGAGTTCGCCCAGTGGTGCGGGACCGAGCTGACCGCCGACTGGCACACCCGGTTCAACACCGCGGCGATGATCTACGGCCACCTCCACATCCCGCGCCGGACCACCTACGACGGCGTCCCGTTCACGGAGGTCTCGCTCGGCTACCCGCGCGAGTGGCGCAAGCGCGGACTGCCGAACCCCCTGCTGCGGGAGGTCTTCCCGCAGACGGCGGACTGAGCATCCGGTTCGGCCGCTCCCACCTCCTTCTCCACCGCACCCGCTCTGCCAGGTCCCGTTCCACCGCCTCCTACTCCGTCGCGATCGCCCGCAGGATGTCCAGCCGCGCCGCCCGGCCCGCCGGGCGGAGTCCGGCCACCGCGCCCGCCAGCAGCCCGGCCACCAGGACCACGGCCAGCTGGAGGGGCGGTATCGCGAACGATCCCGTCCCGGCGCTGTCCGAGGCCCGCACCAGGGCCCAGCCGAGGAAGGCTCCGAGCCCCAGACCGCCGACCGTCCCGAAGGCCGCCACCAGCACCGACTCCCAGCGCACCATGCCGCGCAGCTGGGCGCCGCTCTGACCGACCGCCCGCAGCAGCCCCAGCTCCCTGGTCCGCTCGTGCACCGCCAGCGTCAGGGTGTTGGTGATGCCCAGCAGCGCGATCAGCACCGCCAGCGCCAGCAGCGCGTAGACCACCGAGAGCATCGTGTCGACGCCGGAGGCCGCGCTCTTGGCGTACTCGGCGCGGTCCTGCACCTGCGGGCTGCCGTACGGGACCAGCGCCCGTTCCACCGCCGCCTTGCCCGCGGCGGCCGGCACGCCGTCGCGCAGCCCGACCGCGACCATGGTGTCCGCGTCCTGCCCCCGGTGCGGGGACCAGGCCTGTCGGGTGATCAGGTAGTCCCCGGCCAGGCTGCCGCCCTCGTACAGGGCACGGATCGTGAACGGACCGCTCGCACCGTCGGTGAAGCCCACGGTGACGGACTGTCCGAGGCGCCAGCCGCGCTGCTGCGCCTCGCTGCGGGAGACCGCCAGCCCGTCCGTACCGAGCGCGGCCAGCGAGCCGTCGACCCGGCCGAGGTCCACGATCCCGGACAACCGGGCCGGGTCGGTCACGTCCAGCGTCCGGCCATGCCCGTCGATCCGGGCCACGCCACGGCCGAGCCCGACCGTCTGCCGCACCTCGGGCAGGGCGGCCAGGGCGTCCGCCACCTTGGGGCTGATCCCGCTGCCGCCGGCCCCGAACGAGGCGGTGGTGACGGCGAGATCGCCCGCGAAGGACCTGCTCACCGTGGAGTCCAGGGTGGCCTTGATCGAGGCGCCGAAGACGGTGAACAGCGTGACCACCGCGACCCCGATCATCAGGGCGCTCGCGGTGGCCGCCGTCCGGCGCGGGTTGCGGGCCGCGTTGCGCCGGGCGAGCACCCCGGAGACCCCGCGCAGCCTGGGCAGCGGCGCGCCCAGCGTCCGCACCGCGAGGGCCGCGGCGACCGGGCCGAGCACCACCATGCCGGCCAGTACCGCCAGGGCCCCGACGGCCGTCAGCAGCACGGACGGGCCGTCCGTCGCCCCGAGGACGGCCACCGGCACTCCCCCGGTCAGCAACAGGCCGCCGAGCACCACCCGGACGGCGCCCGAGCGCCCCTGCGCCGCCCGGTCGACCCCGGTCTCCCGCAGGGCCGCGAGCGGAGCCGTCCGCCCGGCCCGGACGGCCGGCAGCAGCGCGGATCCCACCGCGACCAGCGTGCCGACCAGCAGCGGCAGCAGGACGGCGGCCGTGCCGATCACCATGCCGCCGGTCGGCAGGGCAAAGCCGAGTGCGGAGAAGAGCGCCTTGAGTCCGGCGGCCACCCCGATCCCGCCCAGCAGCCCGCCCAGCGAGGCCAGCAGGCCGACCGCCAGCGCCTCCGCCAGGGTCGCCCCGAGCACCTGGCCGCGCACCGCCCCGAGTGCCCGCAGCAGCGCGTTCTCCCTGGTCCGCTGGGCGACCACGATGGCGAAGGTGTTGTGGATGGTGAACGTCGCCACCAGCAGTGCGATCCCGGCGAAGACCAGCAGCAGCGTGGTGAACATGGTCAGGAACCGCCCGGACACCAGTTGGGTGGACTCCTGGGTGGCCGCCGCGCCGGTGATCGCCTGGACGCCTGCGGGCAGCTGCGGGGTGATCCGGTCGACCAGCTCCCGCTGGGAGACCCCGCCCGCGGCGCGGACCTGGATCGAGCCGGCCTGCCCCTCTCCCTTGGGCGTGAGGTACCGCTCGGCGTCCGCGAAGGTCATCGCGGTGAAGGTGCTCGGCCCCATGCCGTCCGCGTCCGCCCCGAAGGTGGCGATGCCGACGACGGTGACCGGCACCGGATCGGGGGTGCGCAGCACGGTGGTCGAGCCGACGCGCAGCCCGCCCGACTTCGCCGCGCCCCGGTTCACCACCACCTCGCCCGGGGCGGCCGGCGCCCGGCCCTCGGCCAGCCGGTACGGATTGAGCCGGCCGTCGACCAGCCAGTTGCCCGCCAGGGTGGGCGGGCCCTGACCGCCGATCGGCTTGCCGTTGCTCCCGATGAGCTGGCCCGCACCCTGGACGGACGGCTCCGCGGCCGCCACCCCCGGCACGGTGCGCAGCCGGTCGGCGAGCGTCACCGCCACCGGTGCCCGCACCCCGCCGACCGTGCCCGCCGAGTCCAGCACGTCGGTGCTGCGGACCACGACGTCGGTGCCGGCGTTGGCGTCGGCGAAGAGGGTGTCGAAGTTGGCCCGCAGGGTGTCGCCGAGCACCATCGTGCCGGTCAGGAAGCTCACCCCGAGGAAGATGGACAGGAGGGTGCCGGCCAGCCGCCGTTTGTGGGCGCGCAGCGAGCGCAGGCTGAGCCGGAGGGGAACGGCGTTCACGACCGCCCCCGTTCGAAGGCCTTCATCCGGTCCAGCACCAGGGCGGAGGTGGGCTGCCGCATCCGGTCCACCAGCCGTCCGTCGGCGAGGAAGAGCGCCTCGTCGGCCCAGCCGGCGGCCGTCGGGTCGTGGGTGACCATGACCACGGCCCGGCCCATCTCGTCCACCGCCCGGCGCAACAGGCCGAGCACCTCGCCGCCGCTGCGGGAGTCGAGGTTGCCCGTCGGCTCGTCGGCGAAGACCACCCGGGGCCGCCCGGCCAGCGCCCGGGCCACCGCGACCCGCTGCTGCTGGCCGCCGGAGAGCTCGCTCGGACGGTGCCGCAGCCGGTCGCCGAGTCCGACCACGTCGACCAGCGTCGCCAGCCAGGCCTGGTCCGGGGCGGCCCCGGCCAGGTCGAGCGGGAGGGTGATGTTCTCCAGGACGGTGAGCGTGGGCACCAGGTTGAACGCCTGGAACACGAAGCCGATCCGCTCCCGGCGCAGCAGCGTGAGCCGCCGGTCGTTGAGCGGGCCGAGTTCGGTGTCGCCGATCCAGGCGCTGCCGGCGGTGAGCCTGTCCAGCCCGGCCGCGCAGTGCATCAGGGTGGACTTGCCCGAGCCGGACGGGCCCATGATCGCGGTGAACCGCCCGGCCGGGAACTCCACCGTCACGTGGTCCAGCGCGCGGACCTCGGTGCCGCCGACGCCGTGCCCCTTCACGGCGTCGGCGACCCGGGCGGCGGTGCCCCGTACGACGTCCAGGGTGGTCACCTGGCGCCACCTCCCTTGGCGTCGTCCCGCGGCGACTCGCTGAGCACGGCCCGCTTGGCGCGGTACTCCTCGGCGTCGATGTCCCCCTCCGCGTAGCGCCGGCCCAGGACGGCCAGCGGATGCTCCGCCGCAGCTCCGGCTCCGGCTCCGGTTCCAACCCCGTACCCGTACCCGAACCCGCAGCCGTGCCGCCGCCAGACCGTGCGGCGCAGCACCGCGATCACCAGGACCACCACGGCGATCCAGATCAATGGGATCAGCAGGATCCATGGGCCGGGGCCGTGCCAGTCGGCCAGCTGGGTGTACATGGTGGTTCAACTCCTCGGTGGTGGGCCTCCAGGACCTCGGGTGGTTCCCGAGGTGACTGGAGCGTCCCGCAGCGAGGTCTCATCACGCGTCCTACCAGCAGCGGCAGTTGGGATACTCCCGGGAGAGTAGGAACCACCCGCGACACGCGGGGCCGGAAGCAGCCGCGCGACGGCGACGCCTCCGGCGCACCCGCCCCGTGGACCGCGACCGCCCATGGACCAACCACCCGTGGACCAACCGCCCATGGACCAACCACCCGTGGGCCAACCGCCCATGGACCGCAACCGCCAGGAGCGGATCAGCCCAGCCAGCCCGGCCGCACCAGCCCCGACTCGTAGGCCAGCACCACCAGTTGCGCCCGGTCCCGCACGCCGAGCTTCACCATCGCCCGGCTGACGTGCGTCTTCGCCGTCAGCGGGCTGACCACCAGCCGCCGGGCGATCTCCTCGTTGGACAGCCCCATCCCGACCAGGGCCAGCACCTCGCGCTCCCGCTCGGTCAGCATCGAGATGTCCGAGAGCCCCTCCGGCACGGCCTCGGGCGCCTTCGACCGGGCGGCGAACTCGCCGATCAGCCGCCTGGTGACGCCCGGCGAGAGCAGCGCGTCCCCCGCGACGGCGACCCGGATCGCCCGCAGCAGTTCGGCCGGCTCGGTGTCCTTGACCAGGAAGCCCGCGGCCCCCGAGCGCAGCGCCTCGAACACGTACTCGTCCAGCTCGAAGGTGGTCAGCACGACCACCCGCACGGGGGACAGCGCCGGGTCCTCGGCGATCCTCCTGGTCGCCTCCAGCCCGTCCATCCGGGGCATCCGGATGTCCATCAGCACGACGTCCGGGACGAGTTCACGGGCGAGCCGCAGCGCGGCCTCGCCGTCGTCCGCCTCGCCGACCACCGTCAGGTCGTCCTGGAGGTCCAGCAGGGCCCGGAAGCCCGCCCTGACCAGCAGCTGGTCATCCGCCAGCAGTACCCGAATCAATCGCTCTCCGCCTTCGGTGTCGGCAGCTCCGCCCGGACCCGGAAGCCGCCGTCGGGCAGCGGCCCCGCGGCGATGGTGCCACCGAACGCCGCCGCGCGTTCCCGCATCCCGACCAGCCCGCTGCCCGACCCGCCCGCGTCCGCGAGCACCGCCGGCCCCGGGTCCTCCACCCGGACCACCAGCACGGCCGGGTCCGTCCAGTCCAGCACCACGACCGCCTGGCGGGCCGCCGAGTGCCGGACCACGTTGGTGAGCGCCTCCTGGACGATCCGGAAGGCGGTGAGGTCGACGGCGGCGGACAGCGCGCGCCGCTCGCCGCGCTCCTGCACCTCCGCCGCCAGGCCCACCCGGTCCGCCTGCTCGGTGAGTTCGTCCAGCCGGTCCAGCCCCGGGGCCGGTCCGCGCGGCGCCGCCCCGGGCCCGCGCAGCGTCGCGAGCACCTGGCGGACCTCGCCGAGCGCCTCCTTGCTGGTCGACTTGATGGTGACCAGCGCGCCGCGGGCCTCCTCCGGCCGACGGTCGAGCAGCGCCAGCGCGACCCCGGCCTGGATGCTGATCAGCGACAGGCTGTGCGCCAGGATGTCGTGCAGCTCCCGGGCCATCCTGAGCCGTTCCTCGTTGGCCCGGCGCTCCTCCAACTGCTGCTGGTAGGCCCGGTGGGCGGCGATCCGCTCGCGCCGGAACCGGACCAGCTCGCCCCCCGCCATCACCAGCAGCAGCCAGGCCAGCAGCCCCAGCTCCTGCAGCCAGACGCTGCCGGACGGCGGGGCCGCGCGCTGCCAGCCCTGCGGCAGGACGAAGGTGCCGAGCAGGTGCACCAGGTAGACGCCCCCCGCACCGGCCCAGGCCGCCCGGCGATGGCCGGAGCCGATCGCCACGCAGCAGGCGATCAGCCAGCTCACGAAGGCCGGCCCGTACGGGTACCCGGCGGCCAGGTACCCGGCGGTGACCACCGAGGTGCCGGCCACCACCGCGACCGGCCGGCGCTCGCGCAGCACCAGCAGCGCCGGCCCGAGCAGCAGCAGGAGGTAGCCGAAGGCGTCCAGCGGGGCCCGCCCGTGCTGGTTGTGCCCGGCGAAGGTCGAGCCGACCACCTGGAGCACCGCGACCGCCGCGGCCGTCCCGAGCGGGTAGCCCGCCTTGGCCGCGCGCACCCACGGCGGGCGCCACGGCTCGGGCGGCTCCTCCGGCGGCTGCGCCGGTGGCCGCTCCACCGAGGGCGGCTCGGTCGGCGGGGACGTGGGCGGCATCATGCCCACAAGCTAGACCGCGACGCGTCCCCGCGCGTCCTCCAGCAGTGGCGTTCGGGCGTACTCCCGCTGGAGTACGCCCGCCCCGGTCGTCCTCAGTCCCCCGCGGCGGCCGAGCCGGCCCGGGCCTTCGCCTCCGCCTCCTCGAAGGTCGCCGACGCCTCCGGCCGCGCCAGCGTCACCACCAGCTCCCCGTCGCTCACGTCCGCGATCAGCGTGTCCCCCTCCCGCACCGAACCGTCCAGCAGCAGGTTGGAGATCCGGTTGTCCAACTCCGACTGGATCGTCCGGCGCAGCGGCCGGGCCCCGAACTCCGGCTGGTAGCCCCGGTTGACCAGGTACTCCTTGGCCGTCCCGGTGACGTCCAGCTCGACGTCCTGGGCCCGCAGCCGGCGCCGGCTGCGGTCCAGCAGCAGGTCCACCACCGAGAGCAGGTCCTTCCGGGTGAGCGCGTGGAAGACGATCACCTCGTCGATCCGGTTGAGGAACTCCGGCCGGAACTGCTGCCTCAGGTCGCGCATCAGGTCGTCACGGATCTCGTCCACGTTCCCCGCATGGTCGAGGATCCGCTGGGAGCCGATGTTGCTGGTCATGATCACCACGGTGTTGCGGAAGTCGACCGTACGCCCCTGGGAGTCGGTCAGCCGCCCGTCGTCCAACACCTGGAGCAGCAGGTTGAAGACGTCCGGGTGCGCCTTCTCCACCTCGTCGAAGAGCAGCACGCTGTACGGCTTGCGGCGCACCGCCTCGGTCAGCTGCCCGGCCTCCTCGTAACCGACGTACCCGGGCGGGGAGCCGACCAGCCGGGAGACGGTGTGCTTCTCCTGGAACTCGCTCATGTCGAAGCGGATCATCCGGTCCGGGTCGCCGAACAGCAGCGCCGCCAACGCCTTCGCCAGCTCGGTCTTGCCGACGCCGGTCGGCCCGAGGAAGAGGAAGGAACCGGTCGGACGGTCCGGGTCACCCATCCCGGCCCGGCCGCGCCGCACCGCCTGGGCGACGGCCGTGACCGCCTCGTCCTGGCCGATCACCTTCTCGTGCAGGTGCTCCTCCAGCTTGAGCAGCCGCTCCTTCTCGGTCGCGTTCAACTCCGCGACCGGGATGCCGGTCCGGGAGGAGAGCACCTGCGCAATGTCGTCGGCCGTCACATCGACGACCTCCTCGCGGGACTCGGCCATCGCCGCCAGTTCGTCCTCGGTCTGCCGCAGCTCGGTCTTCAGGTTGGCGGCCCGGACGAACTCCTCGTCCGCGACGGCCTCGTCCAGCTCCCGCTTCAGCTTGGTGATCCGGTCCTGCACCCCGGTCGCCTCGGTCGACCCGCTCAGGCTGCGCAGCCGGACCCGCGCGCCGGCCTGGTCCAACAGGTCGATCGCCTTGTCGGGCAGGAAACGGTCGCTGACGTACCGGTCGGAGAGCGTCGCCGCCGCGTCCAGCGCCTCGTCGGTGAACCGCACCTGGTGGTGCGCCTCGTACGCGTCGCGCAGCCCGTGGAGGATCTCGACGGTCTCCTCGACGCTCGGCTCGGGCACCAGCACCGGCTGGAAGCGGCGCTCCAGCGCGGCGTCCTTCTCCACGTGCTTGCGGTACTCGTCCAGCGTGGTCGCGCCGACCACGCTCAACTCGCCGCGCGCGAGCGCCGGTTTGAGGATGTTGCCGGCGTCCATCGAGCCCTCGCCACCACCGCCCGCGCCGACCACGGTGTGCAGCTCGTCCAGGAACAGGATCACGCTCTTCTCGGCCGCGGTGACCTCGTCGATCACGTTCTTCAGCCGCTCCTCGAACTCGCCCCGGTACTTGGAACCCGCCACCAGCGCGGTCAGGTCGAGGGTGACCACCCGCTTCTCCCTGAGGCTCTGCGGCACGTCCCCGGAGACGATCCGCTGGGCCAGGCCCTCGACGATCGCCGTCTTGCCGACGCCCGGCTCACCGATCAGCACCGGATTGTTCTTGGTCCGCCGGGAGAGGATCTCGACGGTCTGCTCGATCTCCTCGGCCCGCCCCACCACCGGGTCCAACCGGCCCGAACGCGCCTCCTCGGTGAGGTCGCGCCCGTACTCGTCCAGCGTCGGCGTCTCGCTCGGGCGGGCACCCGTACTGCTGCGCTCGCCGCCGGTGCCGCGCCCCTCCAGCACCGACTTCAGCGCCTCCTGCGAGGGCGCCGCGTTGCGCAGCGCCACCCCGGCCCCCGAGCGCTCCTGGTCGAGCAGCGCGCCGAGGATGTGCTCCGGGCCGATGTACGAGGCGCCCGCCGCCTGCGACTGGGCGTGCGCGGCGAGCAGCGCGCGCTTGGCCGAGGGGGTGAGCGCCGGCCGGCCGTCCACCGCCTCGGCATCGCCCGCGGGCAGGGCGTGCTCCAGGTCCCCGGAGAGCCGGTCCGGATCGATACCGGCCCGTTCCAGCATCCGGCGCGAGGGTTCCACCCGGGTGGCCGCCCAGGCCAGGTGCGCGGTGTCGAGGTCACTGGAGCCGTCCTCGGCCGCCCGCCGCGCGGCCAGCGCGAGCAACTCCTGCGAGGACTCGCTGAGCAACCGCCCGATCGGCACCCGCTGCACGGCGGGCGGGGAAGCCAGCGGGCTCATCCCGAAGAACCGGCTGAGCAGATCGGAGAACGGATCGTTCGATCCGAACGGGGGCACGGTCACGGCGCTTCACCTCTCCCAAGCGGTTTGCAGCCACACAAACACAGGCCGCGGCACCTCGCCTGTCGAGCCGGACGGCGCCGCCACCCGGCGAGCCCGGGCCTCGCCGCCGGGCGGGTCGTGCGGGCGGACATGCGGGCGGACATGCGGGCGGACGGACGTGCGGCCGGACGTGCGGCCGGACGTGCGGACGGACGTGCGGCCGGACGTGCGGCCGGACGTGCGGCCGGTCGTGCGGGCGGGCGGACGTACGGGCGGCGGACGTACGGGCGGGCCCGACACGGAACCGTTCACGGGGCCGGGAACGCGCGTTCACCCGATGACCTGATCCAGCAGCACACCGCCGCTGTACGTCACCCCCATCGCCAGCAGCCCGCCCACGACATTGCGCATGATCGCCCGCCCCGGCCCCGCCCCGCCCAACCGGGCGCTCGTCCAGCCCGACACGGTCAGCGCGACCACCACCGCCACCACCGTCACCATCAGCCGCCACGACTCCGGCGGCAGCAGCACCGCCAGCAGCGGCACCAGCGCACCCAGCGTGAACGCCGCCGCGCTGGCCAGCGCCGCCTCCCAGGGGTTGGTCAACACGTCCGGGTCGATGCCCAGTTCGGTCTGCGCGTGGGCGGCCAGCGCGTCCCGCTCGGTCAGCGCCGTCGCCACCTCCCGGGCCAGGCCGTCCTCCAGCCCGCTGCCCCGGTAGTAGTCGGTCAGCTCGTCGAGCTCCCCCTCCGGATCCTCCGCGAGCTCCCGCCGCTCCTGCGCCAACGCGGCCCGCTCGGTGTCCCGCTGGGTGCTGACCGAGACGTACTCGCCCGCCGCCATCGACATCGCCCCCGCCAGCAGCCCGGCCACCCCCGCCGCGAGCAGCGCCGTCCGGGAGCCCTCCGCACCCGCCACACCCGTCACGAGGCCGGCCGTCGACACCACGCCGTCATTGGCCCCCAGCACGGCCGCGCGCAGCCAGTTCAAGCGCGAGGAAAGCTCCGCCCGCGACTCCCCGACCTGCTCAGCCATCCGCCACCGCTCTCAGGGGTCCGCCCGGTCCCCCCGATCCTCGCCCGCCACCCCCACCCCCGCCACCCGCGGTACCCCCCGCCCCCGGCACCCGGCACCCGGCACCCGGCACCTCAACGGCGGCCCCCACGACACCTGCTGACCCGCTGACCCGCTACCCCAGTACCGGCGCCAGCGCCCGCCGCAGGTCCTCCGGTCCCCGGTAGCGCACCCCGGTCATGCCCAGCGCCACCGCCGCGTCCACGTTCTCCTGCCGGTCGTCCACGAACAGGCACCGCTCCGGCACCACCCCGGCCCGTTCGGCGGCGATCTCGTAGATCCGCCGGTCCGGCTTGGCACTGCCCACCCGGGAGCTGTTCACCACGGCGTCCGCCAGGTCCGTCAGCCCCAGCAGCACCAGGTCCTCGTCCAGCCACGCCGTCGCATTGGTCACCAGCACCACCCGGCAGTGCTCCCGCACCTGCCGCAACAGCCCCACCACCGCCTCGTCCGCCCGGAACGGCGAGTTCGCGAACGCCTCCGCCAGCCCCCGCGCCTGCTCGCCCGTCACCCGCCCGGCCAGCCCCCGCGCGATCGACTCCACCCACTCCGCCCTCCCGATCCGCCCCAGCAGCAGCGGCAGGTCGTTCTCCGGCGCGAACCCGACCTCCGCCGTACTCCCCTCACCCACCCCCGCCGCCCGCTCCAACGCCGCCACCTCGGCCCCGTCGAAGAACCGGATCACCCCGTCCACATCGCACAGCACCGCATCGAACGCCCTGGTCAACATCCCCCCTCCCTACCACCCCGGCCCACCACCGCCACCCGGCAGCCCCCACCCCCGACCGGCGAAGGGCCCCAGGCCCGGCGCACCGCCAGGACCCGGAAACGGCCGAGGGCCGGTCCGGGAGGTGGTACCTCCCGGACCGGCCCTCGTGGTGGTGGGGCCGGACGGTTTCGAACCGCCGGCATCTGTTCCCCGGGCCATCGCACCGCCGGCACCCGCAACCGACCGTCGCGCAGCACCCGGTCTGGCGAGCCGGTCGCAGGCGGCCGCTCAGTCGAGAAGGATCTCCTCGGGCCTGCGGTTGAACACTTCGAGTGAGCGACTGTGCAACAGGGCATCGACGCATGTCATGAGGTCGCCGCCGTGATCCTGGCCTGCTATTTCGTACAGCTCCTTGATCAGGTCCTGCCCGTTGATCAGCACCACCGGATACTGGTCCTCGACCATCTCCAACTGCGCCGGCTCCGAGTAGGAGCCGGTGGTGACGTACACGCCGATCCATCCACGCCTGAGCCTGGCCACTACTCTGGCAATCTGCTCGGCAGATACCAGGCTGTCCGGCCTGATGCACTTCGCCTGCCCCAGAACGACCAGTTTGGTACCGGCCAGACCGCTGCCGATATCCAACCGACCGACGAAGTCCGCCCCGCCGTCCCCCGACCGACGGGTCAGCCACCCTTCGTTGTACTTGTGACCGGACGCCCGCATCACCTTCGCGGCGACGACCGCGGCCAAGACCTCGAACGCGTGCTTGTCGTTGTCGAACCGCTTGTAGACCGCCTGGAGGTCCGCCTCGACCGAGCTGCCCGGAGTCGGCCGTTGGTCACGAACCTTGACGACCTGCGACCGTGCCACTCGCCGGCGCACCTTCGGCAGCACCGAGTGACCGTGCTTCACCCACTCCCGCCATGCCGCGGGCGCCAGTTTCAGGACCTCGGCATCGGTCCGATCGGGGTCACGCCGCGCGGTGATCCAGTCCCAATCCAGTTTGTCGTCCTCCGCAGTGAGGTCGATCACCGCAAGATCGAAGGCGTAGTTGGTGAACGTCGTCCGCGCCGGCCCACCCCACTGGACCACGCGCTCCGTCCGCTCGAGCAGGGCGACGCCACAGAACTGGACATGCCCCTTGACCTTGCCGTTCTTCGGCACCGACCGGAACAGCAGCAGCGGCGCTGCACCGGCCCTCTCCTCAGCCGTAGGCGCTTGGTGGCAGCCGAACGCCTCCAGCAATGCCGCGTTGCCCGTGGTGGTACCGACCGGCTTCGCCGTCTCCGGCTTGTGGTCACCGAAGTAACGAACATGCCCGTTGTCGATGTCGAACACGTCGTGCCACGGCGTCTGTTCCGATCCTGCCTTCCACGGACTCGACCGGATCATCACCGCCGGCCGCCGCATCCCCTGGTCCGCCTTGACCTTGGCCATCGCATTGATCCCCGCTTCGAGCAGGGCCCGCTTCTGACCGGGACTGTCCGTGACGAAGTAGAAGTTGTCGAACCCGTCGACTGTCGCCGGTGCCGTGTCCTTCGAAGCCGTGTACCGAAGCACGTCACCCACACGCAACGAACGTCCCACAGCGCCCCCTCGACGAACAGACCGGACTGCCCGCGATCTTGGCACGCTAGTACGACAATAGGCCCGCTGTCTCCCTCGATGGGCGGCGGAACAGGAGCACAGAAACGATCAAGGGCCAGTTCGGGAGGACGCTGCCTCCGAACTGGCCCTTCTCCATCTGTGGGCGCGGACGGTTTCGAACCGCCGACATCTGCTTTGTAAGAGCAGCGCTCTACCACTGAGCTACGCGCCCCCTGCCGTATGCCCGGTGGGCGTACGACGAGTGCCTAGGGTACCTGGTCCCGGGAGGTGGTGTGGGCCGGGTGTCCGGTGGGGTGGCGGGTGGGCGGGGGTGCGGCGGGGTGCGGGGCCGTGAGGTGGATGGGGTGGGAGGGGGTGCCGGGCCGGTGGGGGGATCGGGGAGAATGGAGGCCGGATCAGCGGGTCGGAGCAGGGAGCGCGCAGTGACGGTGGCCGGCGGGAGCGGGCGGGGGCGGCGTCGGGCGGGGAGTGCGCTGGCCGACGCGTTGGTGTTGCCGGTGGTGCTGGCGGGTGCGCTGGGGGCGGTCGGGCTGGCCTCGGCCGGGACCGGCGGCTGGTGGGGCCGGCGCGGCGGCGGTGAGGGCGGACGGGCACAGGCCCGGGAGGCCCGGGCGGCGGCCCAGGAGGCGTTCTACGAGCTGGAGGAGACCCAGCGCGAGGTGCAGCTCGCGGTGGAGACGGTCCGCGCGGCGGAGGAGGGCCAGGCGGCGCAGCGCGCGCTGGCCGACCTGGCGGCGATCTCCGGCCGGGTCGACCAGGTCACCGTGAACTACCTCGCCGCGCTCGACGCCCACAACCTGGACAGCGAGACCCTGGACGCGGGCACGGCCGCGCAGGCCAAGCGCCAGTTGGAGGACGTGAAGGGCCAGCTGGGCTCGGCCCGGGCGGAGCTGAACGACTTCCTGCGCCGGCTGCAGCCGACCGTCCAGCACGCCGAGCAGCAGCTGATGCGGGTCACCCCGGCGGTCGAGCAGGCCAAGCGCGCGCTGCTCGCGGCCACCACCGCGCTGGACGAGGCGCGCGGCGCCGGCCTGCGGGCGGACGACCTGGCGGCCCGGCTGGCCGAGCTGGCGCCCGAGCTCGGCCGGCTGAACGAGGGCCCGGCACGGCACGGGGTCGCGGACACCCTGCGGCGCGCGGACGACGTGAAGCACCGCGCCGAGGCGATCGCCGCCGACGCCGGGCAGTTGCCGGAGCGGGCGCGGGAGATCGACCGGCGGGTGGCGAGCCTGCGGACCCGCATCCAGGCACTGGAGACCAAGGCCGCGACGGTCGAGCCCGCTCTGAGCGAGCTGCGCCGCCGGTTCAGCACCGCCTGCTGGCAGGACCTCCAGCGGGTGTCGGACCAGGTCGCGGAGACCGGCCGCGCCGCCGAGCGCAAGCTCGCCGAGGCCGCCCGGGCGCGGGACGAGCAGCGCTGGGCGGACGCCACCGCCGCGATCGGGACGGTCCGCGCGCTGCTGGAGACCGCCGACGGCTCGGTGTCCGCGGTGAACGACCGGCTGCGGCAGCTGAACGAGGTGCAGCACGACCCCAACCGGGAGATCGAGCGCGCCCGTTTCGCGATCCGGGACGCGCAGCGGCTGGCGATGGCCGGGCGCAGCGCGCCGGACCCGCGGCACGCCGCCCCGCTGGACGAGGCGGTGGCCCGGCTGGACCGCGCGGTGGCCGCACTGGAGGCGGCGGGCCGGCACCCCGACTACTGGCACTTCCTGACCGAGCTCGCGGGCGTGCGGGACACGGCGGCGCGGGTGATCGAGCTGATCCGCGGGGACCTCGGCGGTCACCGGTAGGACCGGTAGGACCGGTAGGACCGGGAACGCCGGTGGCACCGGTAGGACCAGGAGGACCAGTGGCGCCGGAACAGGGCTCCCGGCAGCCACCCCCGCTGGGTACGCTGCCGGTATGCCACGCTACGACTTCCGCTGCCGCTCCTGCGGCGCCACCTTCGAGCTCCGCCGCCCGATGGCCCAGGCCAACGACCCCGCCGTCTGCCCGCAGGGCCACGAGGACACCGTGAAGCTGCTGTCCACCGTCGCCGTCACGGGTGGCGCGGCCGCCGCCCAGCAGGCCCCCGCCGCCGGGGGCGGGGGCGGTTGCTGCGGGGGCGGTTGCTGCGGCTGACCGGGGCCGGTCCCGGTCAGACCCCGACCGGCAGGGCGGACGCTCCGGCGAGGAACCGCCGGACGATCTCCTCCCCCGCCGTCACCCCCACCTCCGTCAGGGCGGTGACGCCGGGGGCCGTCCAGCCGCTGTCGGCGAGTTCGCCGTGCCCCGGACGCCAGCCCGCGTCCGCCGCGAGCAGCAGGTCCGCGTCGAGCAGTGAGTCCCCGGCCGCCAGCACCGTGTCGGCGCCGGCGCGCCGGACGACCTCGGCCAGCGCGGCGCTCTTGGTGAGCGGCGCGGGCACCGCGTACACCTTGCGCCCCTGCAGGGAGACCGTCCAGCCGCGTTCGGCGCACCAGCCGGTCAGCTCGTCGAGCCAGCCCTCCGGCAGCGCGGCGCGCTCGACCACCAGGTAGGCGAACAGCTCGTCGGCGACCCGCCGCTTGTGCGTCCACTCCGGGTCGGCGCAGAGGGCGAGCCGCCGGGTCACCTCCTCCAGCGGGGCCGAGCCGGCCGCTATCCGCGTGGTGATCTCGGCCCGCCAGTCGCGGTCCGGCACGCCGTCCACCAGCAGTTGCCCGCCGTTGGCGCAGATCGCGTACGCGGGGACCCAGTCCGGTGTCGGGCCGGGCAGGTTGACCCGCCCGTACTGCTCCGGTGTCCGGGTGGTGGCCGGGACGAAGCAGACCTCCCGGGCGAGGTCGGCGAGCAGCCCGGCGGCCCGCTCGGTCATGAAGGACAGCGGCCGCCCCTGGTACACCTCGACGCAGAGCAGCCGCGGCGCGAGCCGGTCGGGCTCGGCCAGGGCCATGGCCCGTTCGGAGTAGATCAGCGTCCGGTCGAGGTCGCTGGCCACCAGAACACCCATCAGGAATCCCTCCCCGTAGTCTCGGTCGCGACGCGCCCATCGGTGAAGGCACGCCGGTCGGTCGCGGCACGCCGGTCGGTCACGGCGCTCCCGTCGGCGCCGGGGCGCACGTCGGCGCCGGGGCGCACGTCGGCGCCGGGGCGCACGTCGGCGCCGGGGTGCCCGTCGGTGCCGCGGTGCCCGTCGGTCACGGCACGCCCGTCGTCCCCGGTCGCCCCGCGGCTGTAGCGGGGGTGGATCAGGCCGACGCAGGTGTACGGCAGGCCGTCCACCTCCTCGACCTCGACCCCGCGCTGGGCGGCGAGCAGCCGGACGTGGTCGAGGTCCGCGCCGGCGCCGCGCCGGGCGAGGATCCGCCAGGGGACGCGCCGCAGCAGCACCCGCGTCGTCTCGCCGACGCCGGGCTTGACCAGGTTGACGTTGTCGATGCCGTACTCGGCGCTGATCCGCTCGACCGCGGCCCAGCCGGCCCAGTCGGGCGCCCGCTGCGGGTCGTCGGCGAGCCGGCCGGCACCCTCGGCCACCGCGGCACGGACCTCGCCGAAGCGGGCGGCCACCGCGTCCAGGAAGGCCGCCGAGACGTCGCTCCCGGCCAGTTCGGCGTAGTGCTTGGCGCCGTGGAAGTCGTCCGGCCCGATCAGCCCGGCCCGCAGCACGGTGCGCGAGACCAGCCCGGAGACGGTGGAGTTGAGGCAGGCGGACGGGATCAGGAAGTCGTCCCGGGTGCCGTACGTCCGCACGCAGCGGCCCGGGTCGGCCAGCACCGCGAGGTCCGGGTCGAAGTCGGTGCCGGCCAGCGCGCCGGCCAGTTCGCGGGTGATCGCGCCCTTGCCGGTCCAGCCGTCGACGAACACCACGTCCTGCGCGCGGTGGTGGGCCGCCAGGTACCGCAGCGCGACCGGGTCGATGCCGCGGCCGCGCACGATCGAGACCGCGTAGTGCGGGACGGACAGGCCGTGCGCGAAGGCCAGCCAGCGCCGGACCAGGATGCCGACGGGCGTGCCGGCGCGGGCCAGCGAGGCGAGCACCAGCCCGGGGCCGCGCTCGCGCAGCAGCGTCTCGGCGACGGTGCCGACGGCGAGCGCGATCCGGGCGGCGGAGCCGCGCAGTGCCTGCTGGAACAGCTCCTGGTACTCGGGGCTGGGCTGGTACTCGACCGGCAGCGACTCGGCGTAGTGCGCGCCGCCGTTCTGGACGGCCTCCTCGCGCTCCTCGGTGGGGGCTTCGAGCGCGACCCCGGAGAGGTCCTTGAGCAGCCAGGCCACCTCCTCGGCCGGGTACGAGGAGAACGCCGGCCCGTACAGCGGCACGGGCAGCGTCGACGACGGCAACGGCGACGTCAAAGGCAACAGCGACGGCGAAACGGACCGCGGAACGGACCGCGGAACGGGCCCAGCCGGCGCGGCACCCCCGGCCACCGGCCGGTGCGAGGGCAGCACGGCGAGCACCACCCGGTCGGTCACCTGCCGCAGCTGGCCGAGCAGCGCCCGCTCGCCCTCGTGCAGCGCCGGGGTGTCGGCCATGTCGTCCACCACCAGCACCACCGCGTCGAAGCGCCGCGCCGGGTCGCTGCCGGGGGCGACGTTGTACGCGTAGCGCTCGGGCGAGCCGCCGTCCTGCGGGTCGTCGTGGGCGGGGAAGGCGAGCCGGGTGCGGATGGCGTAGCCGGGGTCGTCCACCGCCAGGACGGGCGAGCGGGTGGTGGTGGAGAACCGGACGCGGTTGCCGCCGAGCCGTTCGTCGAGGGCGTCGGCCAGGCGCAGCGGCGCGTACATCAGCTCCTCGAAGCCGAGCACCAGCACCCGCCGTGCCCCTGCGGGCAGGGCCTCGGCCAGCTGTCCGGCGAGTCGGGGCAGTGCGGCGTCCAGCCGGGCGCGGTCGCGGGCGGTGAAGCCGTGCCGGCCGCCGTCCGGGAGTCCGGTGGGCCAGTCCAGCTCGATCCGGGCCAGCGGCGCCGCGGGGGCCGCCGGTGGCACTTCCTCCGGTGCCGCCGCGGCGATCAGCCGCTCGGCCCGGGCCACGACGTCCTCGGGCAGCTCGACGGTCCCGCTCGCGGTGGCCACCAGGTCCAGCCGGACGCCGAGTTCGGCGGCGGCCTCGTCGAGCCGGCGCCGGTCGGCCGCGGAGCGCAGGTCCACCAGGGCGACCACCACGTAGTGGCCGCGGGGGTGGCGGGCGTGCAGGTCGCGGATGGTGTTGAGCACCGTGCGGCCGGTGGAGAACTCGTCGTCCACCAGCACCAGCGGCCCGTCCCCGGCGAGGAGTGCGGGGTCGGCGGGGAGCAGCAGGTGCGAGGTGGCGTGCGAGTGCTCCTCCTCGAAGCCGCCGACCGGGGCCAGGCCGGGCACCGCTCGGCGGGTGGAGTGCAGGTAGGGGGCGTCCAGGCCGTCGGCGACGCTGTGGCCGAGGCCGGTGGCCGTCTCCGCGTAGCCGAGCACGACGGCGCGCGCGGTGGCCGCGGCGCCGAGCAGTTCGCGGACCCGGCGGCCGAGTTCGAGCCCGGTGCCGTGGACCACCGAGGGCCGCTGCGGCACGTGCTTGCCGAGCACGTTGGAGACCAGCAGGTGGGCGCGCTTGGGGTTTCCCGAGCGCAGCGCCAGGCCGACGAGTTCGGGGAGGCGCTCGGATCCGGTCAGCGCGATCCCGGCCCGGTCGGCGACCCAACGGCCGGTCCACGTCTGCGGTGTTGCTGTCACTGCTGGTCCTGCCTTCGATGGTGCGCTGGTGCGTTCGTGCGTTCGTGCGTTCGTGCGTTGGTACGTCGGTGCGTTGGTGCGTCGGTGCGTCGGTGCCCGCCGCTCACGGATCCGTCATATCCCCGCCGGGGGAACCGGAGGGAACGGCTCGGGTTCGGTCGCGGAAACAGTCAGCCGCACAGGCAGGCCGACAGCAGTTCCGCGAAGCTCACGTCCTCCCGGGCCACCCCGAACACCTCCGCCCGCAGCAGCACCCGCTCCGCCCAGGCCCGGTGCGGCCGGGCCTCGTTCATCTTGTTGGTGTACGCCGAGCGCAGTACCCCGCCGCCGTCCTGCTCCTGCCGGAGGATGTCCCGGGCGTCGCAGTACTCCTCGTGCGTGACCACGGAGAGGGCGTGCACGGCCGGCACATGGCTGGGGTGGATGCAGGTCTTGCCGAGCAGGCCGTTGGCCCGGTCGAGTTCGACCTCCCGGATCAGTCCGTCCAGGTCGTGTTCGATGATCCGTCGGCGGACCTCCTCCCCGGAGGCCCGCAGTGCCCCGGCGGTCCCGGCAGTCCCGACAGCTCCGGCGGTCCCGGCGGTCCCGGCCGCAGCCCCGGCCGCGACGGAGACGGACGCCCCCGCGAACGGGGTCCGGCGCAGCTGCGGCTTGAACATCCGCTCCTGCACCGGGAAGTACTCCCAGACCGGTCCGGTGACGGTGTACCCGGTGCCGTCCGCCCGGCCGAGCACGTTGACCACGTCCCCGATCACCGACGCGACCAGCGCCACGTCGTACGCGGTGAGGTCGGGCGAGCGCCGCAGGCCGTACGCGGAGCAGAGGTCGGTGACGCCGAGCCGGACGGCGAGCACCCGCTCGCGGTGGCCGGCGAGCAGGTCGGCGATGCCGAAGAGCTGGTCCCGCCTGGTCTCCAGGTGGGCGAGTTCGGGCGACTCCAGGACGGGCATGGCGAACAGCCGCCGCCCGGTCGCGGCCTCGGCGGCGGCCAGCGCGGCCAGGTACTCGCCACCGTTCTCGGGGGTGAACTTCGGCAGCACGAAGCCGCTCAGCAGTTCGACGGCCGGTCCGAGGCGCCGGGCCAGGTCGAGGATCTGGGCGGCGGTGCGGACCCTGATGAAGAGCAGGGGGTGGCTCTGTGCACAGGAGGTGAAATCCTTGACCAGGTCATTCAGTTGCTCGACCAGGTTCCGCTCGCCCGCGTCCACCTCGTGGTCGGCGATCGCGTCCTCCAGGCAGAGCACCATCGACACCACGCCCCGACCAGCGAGTTTGCGGATGTCGGCGGCCAGGGCGGGTCGGGTGGCCGGGCTGTAGAGGGTGCCGCCGAGGGCGGTGGCGAGCACCGTCGGCTCGCTCCGCACGTCGAACGGGCGCGGCTGTTCCAGGAAGAGCCGGCCGCGTACGTCCTCGGCGAGGTGGCCGAAATGGCGCAAGGTGCTCTCCTCCAGGAAGTGGACCGGCCCCTGACCGGTTGCCGACGACACCCTGGTCAACCGGCCGACCGGGCGCCTTGGTTCCCGGGGCGCCTCCGCCGGGCGCCCCTGCGTCGAAACCCCGGGGACCTTTCGACCGCCCATCGTACGGACGGGATCCGGCCGGTCCCGGTTCCCCGGCACTGAACTCCCGGAACATCCCGGTCCACTTGGACGATCATGGGCGGAACGGCGGCGAACCCCGGAAACGACGGCGGCAAACCTCGGAAAGCGCAAGTCTTGGCAAAGTCCGACCCGGCACGGACCGGTCCGGTCACGTTGTCCGAAGGGGTGGCGAACAGGCAGGATGGTCGGCTATGACGCACGTGATGGCCAAGGGCGCCAACATCGCACTGCCGGCGGCGGCGGTCCGCGCCGTGCTGCGCTGGAGCGCCACGCCCGGTGCGCCGGACGTGGACGCGTCGGCGCTGCTGCTCGGCGCCTCCGGCAAGGTCCGCTCGGACGCCGACTTCGTCTTCTACAACCAGCCCCGCCACCCCTCCGGCCTGGTCCGCCACCTGCCCAAGCAGCAGACCTCCGGCGGCGCCGAGATCATCGACACGATCGAGGTCGAGCTGGGCAAGCTGCCCGCCGAGGTGGACCGGGTGGTGCTGGCCGGCTCCTCCGAGGGCGGACCGTTCCGCGCGGTGCCGGGGCTGCGCCTGCTGCTCTTCGACGCCACGGCCGGCGAGGGCGTGCCCGCGCTCGCCGAGTTCGGGATCGACGACGCCGAGAACGTCACCGCCCTGGTCGCCGGCGAGCTGTACCGCCGGTCCGGGTCCTGGAAGTTCCGGGCGATCGGCCAGGGCTACACCTCCGGGCTGATCGGTCTCGCCACCGACTTCGGCATCATGGTGGACGACGAGGCGGAGGCCGACCAGGTGCCCGCCCAGGTGCCCGTGTCCACCACCCCGTCCGGCACTCTCGACCCGCGCAGCACCGCGATGCCGGACCCGCGCTCGACCACCCCCGAGCCGGGCACCTTCACGCTGGCCCCGGCCGTCCCGCTGTCGCCGCCGGCCCAGCCGCCCGCCCCGGCCCAGCCGCCCACCCAGCCACCGGCCACCGCCCCGGCCCCGGCCACCGCCGCCACGAGCGCCTCGCCCGCACCGGCGACCCCGCCGCCGCCCGCGGCCCCGCCGACCATGCCCCCGCCGCCCACCGCGCCCCCGGGCCACCAGCCCGGCACCGGCTACGGCTACCCCCAGCAGACCGGCCCGGCGTACGGCCACCCCCAGCAGCAGCCCGCCGGCGGCTACGGCTACCCGCAGCCGGGCACCGGCCAGCAGCCGTACCAGCAGCAGCCGGGCGGTTACGGCTATCCCCAGCCGAACCAGCCCGTCCCGCCGCAGCAGCAGCGCCCCGCCGGCTACGGCTACCCGCAGCCCGGCACCGGCCAGCAGCCGCCCGTCCCGCCGCAGCCGCCGACGGCCCAGCCCCCGGCCTCCACCGGCGAGGAGTTCGCGCTGCCCCCGCAGGGCCCGCAGTTCCAGCCCCGCTGACGCCCCCGGCGGGGCCGCCCGACAGCCCCGGCCCCGCCGAGACCCGGACCCGGCCCCGCGCGACCCCGGCCCCAGCCCCGTCCCCGCCGCGGAACCGCCGAGCCGCGGCCCCGGCCCGGCACCACCACCGAACCGCCGACCGCCGACCGTCGTCAGTCGCTCTTGTACCCGCGCTGCCACTGCATCCCGAAGCCGTACAGCCGGTCGATGTCCGCCTGGAACCCGTTGACGTACCGCACCTCGCGGCGCACCGTCAGCTGGTTGTCCCCCGAGTTCTCGATCAGCACCACCGCGCAGGAGCGCGCCGCCCGGGCCCGCTCCTCCAGCTTGATCTCGATCCGCGGCCCGGTCTGCGGCACGATCGTGACCACCGCGTGCGACTGCTCGAAGGCCGGCGTGCCGTCGTAGATGTAGACGAAGATCAGCAGCCGCTTGAACTTGTCCTTCTTCTCCAGGTTGACGTACATCGTCTCGCCGGACGGCGCCCCGTACTGGTCGTCGCCGCTGAGCTTGATGTACGGCGCGTTCTGGAGGTCTCCGAAGAGCCCGCCGAGCGGCTGCACCACGCCGGTGCTCCCGTCGGAGAGCTCGTACATGCAGGCCAGGTCGAGGTCGACGTTCGTCGGCTCGGTGCCCTGCGGCGAGTCCGGGTCCTGCGGCCGCAGGATCCGCGGGCTGAAGAACCGCTTCACGGACTCCCGGGTGCTCGGCCGGGCGGCGCCTCCGGCGCTCATCGTCCAGTGCAGGTTGACGTAGAGGTAGCCGGTGGTGGCGGCCGACCCGGTGATCGCGTGCTGCGGGGCCGACTTGGTGAGTATGACCTTGTGCTGACCGCCGGGGTTGTCGAAGGTGTAGCTCTTGTCCCCGCGCAGGTACTCCCAGATCGAGACCATGCAGTCCTCTCCCCCTGCTCCCGCCAGGCGTTCTGACGGTCCGCCGACCAATGATCGGGCATCGGCCCGGCCGTCGGATACCCAGTCCGCCCCCTCCTCTACCCAACCGGGCCCGACCGGCGGGTCGATTGGCGGGAGGAAGCCGCCCTCCCGTAACATGCCGCCCCTTCGGACGCGATATCGTCTAGCCGCACAGGTGTCCCGTCCGCCCCTGCGCGGGCGCGGCGGGCCCGTCGTGCGGCGACGAACGAACCGTCAGGCAGCTCCCGCTCGGCGGGCCCTGACCGCCTGTGTCGCGCTGTGATCCTGTCCCCTGCGGAAACCCGAGGCCCGACCCGCAATGAACCTGACCTCCATACAGCTGGTCTGGACCGTCGTCGGCGGCGCAGCCCTGCTGTTCGTCGCCGTCCTGATGGCGACGCTGCGATTCAAGAGCTCGAAGAAGGACGAGTCCGGCGACTCCTGGGAGCGCAGCGAGGAGCGCCGTCGGCGCAAGGAGATGATCTACGGCATCTCCTCGTACACGCTGCTGTTCTGCTGCGCCGGTGTCGCGGCCGCCCTCTCCTTCCACGGCCTGGTCGGCTTCGGCAAGGAGAACCTGGGTCTGTCCGGCGGCTGGGAGTACCTCGTCCCGTTCGGTCTGGACGGCGCCGCGATGTTCTGCTCGGTGCTCGCCGTCCGCGAGGCCAGCCACGGTGACGCCGCGCTCGGTTCGCGCCTGCTGGTCTGGGTGTTCGCGATCGCCTCGGCCTGGTTCAACTGGGTGCACGCCCCGCGCGGCGTGTCGCACGACGGCGCCCCGCAGTTCTTCTCCGGCATGTCGATCTCGGCGGCGATCCTGTTCGACCGGGCGCTGAAGCAGACCCGCAAGGCCGCGCTGCGGGAGCAGGGCCTGGTGCCGCGCCCGCTGCCGCAGATCCGCATCGTCCGCTGGCTGCGCGCCCCGCGCGAGACCTACGCGGCCTGGTCGCTGATGCTGCTGGAGAACGTCCGCAGCCTGGACGAGGCGGTCGACGAGGTGCGCGAGGAGCGCCAGGCGAAGCTGGACGCCAAGGCCCGCGCCCGTACGGCCGACCGCCGCGAGCGGGCCGAGCTGAAGGCCATCTCCCGGCAGGGCGGCATGCTCGCCCGGACCCGCGGCGGCCGCCAGGTTCCCGCCCTCACGGCTGCCGGAGACGGCCCGAGCGCTACGGAGCCTGCCCTAGCCGCGGGATCCGACGCCACCACCTCGACCTCGGCCTCGCTCCTGTCCGGCGACTCGCCGGAGCCGGCCGCGCTGGACGCCGGCCGCCGCCCCCGCGCCGCCGTCGGCTCCTCGTACTCGTCCTCCTCGTACTCGTCCTCCTACTCCTCGTCCTCGTACTCGTCGTCCTCCTCCGGCACCGGGTCGTCCCGCAGCGGCTCGGCCATCGACCTGACGGCCGACGACGACACCCTGTCGATGCCGAAGCTGGACTCGCTGGAGCGCAAGCTGCGCGCGATCGAGCAGCAGCTCGGCTGACCCCGGCACCCCGCGGCCACGGTCGCGGACCACGAGGAACGGCCGCCCCCGGGAAATCCCGGAGGCGGCCGTTTCGCTTGCCCTGCGGACTACTTTCCGGTGCCGACCAGCTCCGGTTCCTCGTCCGCGCCCTCGCGCCGGTTGCGCAGGATCGACGAGCCGAGCGCCAGCCCGATGAAGGCGACGCCGATCAGCCCGGTGACGATCTCCGGGATGTGGTACTTGATCCCGATCAGCAGGATCGCCGCCAGCGCGCCGATGGCGTAGTGCGCGCCGTGCTCCAGGTAGACGTAGTCGTCCAGGGTGCCCTTGCGGACCAGGAAGACGGTCAGCGAGCGGATGTACATCGCGCCGATGCCGAGGCCCAGGGTGATCTGGAAGATGTCGCTGGAGATGGCGAACGCGCCGACCACGCCGTCGAAGGAGAACGAGGCGTCCAGGACCTCCAGGTAGAGGAAGAGGAAGAACGCGGCCTTGCCGCCGACCTGGACGATCGACTTGCCGGCCTTCTCCGCCTCCTCCTCGCGCTCCTCCTCGGCCTCCAGCCCCGACTCGAAGATCGAGGAGAGGCCGTTGACGGCGAGGTAGGTGACCAGGCCGAGGACACCGGCGAGCAGAACGGTTTCCGCGTGCTCCCCGGCGAAGAAGTTGGAGGCGAGCAGCAGGGCGACCAGGGCGACGACGGTGGAGAAGGCCTCCAGCTTGCCGACCTTCTCCAGCGGGCGCTCGATCCAGGCCAGCCAGTTGTAGTCCTTCTCCTCGAAGATGAAGTCGAGGAAGATCATCAGCAGGAAGACGCCGCCGAAGGCCGCGATGGCCGGGTTGGCCGCTTCCAGGTACTGGCCGTAGGTGAGGCCCTCGTAGGTCTTCTCGGAGTGCAGCGCGAGGTCGATGACCGTCGTGGGGCTGAGCTTCGCGGTGAGGCCGACGACCAGCAGCGGGAAGACCAGGCGCATGCCGAAGACCGCGATGAGGACACCGACGGTCAGGAAGATCTTCTGCCAGTACGGGTTCATCCGCTTCAACACCGTGGCGTTGACCACCGCGTTGTCGAACGACAGGGAGATCTCCAGGATGGAGAGCATCAGCACGATGCCGAAGCCTTGGGCTCCCCAGAGCAGGCCGGCCGCGATCAGGCCGATGACGGTGATCGCGAACGACCAGCCGAATGTGCGGAGGAACACGGGAGTTGGCTACCTTTCGGGTTCTGGCCGTGCCGGGGGCGGCCTCGTCCCCGAGACGTCCTGACCGGGCCCGGCCCGGTCAGGTCACCCCCGCACTGCCCTCTGTTCTCATGATCGGGTCGGGTACGACAAGTCCGATTTCCGCCTTTACTGTACGTTCACGCCGAAGTCGAGCGCGATGCCACGCAGGCCGGAGGCGTACCCCTGACCCACCGCGCGGAACTTCCACTCGCCCGCGTAGCGGTACAGCTCACCGAAGATCATCGCGGTCTCGCTGGACGCGTCCTCGGACAGGTCGTAGCGGGCGATCTCCTGGCCGTCGACCGAGTTGACGACCCGGATGTAGGCGTTGCGGACCTGACCGAAGTTCTGGAGCCGCGCCTCGGCCTCGTAGATCGAGACCGCGAAGATCACCTTGTCGGCCTGCGCCGGGACGAGGTCCAGGCTGACCAGGACCACCTCGTCGTCACCCGTTTCGTCGCCGCCGGTGAGGTTGTCGCCCTGGTGCTCCACCGAGCCCTCGGGGCTCTTGAGGTTGTTGTAGAAGACGAAGTACTCGTCACCGAGCACTCGCCCGCCACCGCAGATCAGGGCGCTAGCGTCGAGGTCGAACGGGGCGCCCGTGGTCGAACGGGCGGACCAGCCGAGGCCGATCTGGACCTGCGTCAGGTTCGGCGCGGCCTTGGTGAGCGAGACGTTGCCACCCTTGGCGAGCGTGACCACCATGACGTTCTTCCTCCCTTGCTTCTCCCGGGGCGCCATCCAGGTGTAGTCCCCCGCGGCCCCGGCCGACCGGTTCTGGTCGGCTGAACTTCCTGAACTCACATCCTCGCAGTGCGAGGAACCGCCTCGGCACCGGGCCGGACGAAGCCGGGGCGGCCCCGGACCTCGGAGGTCCGGGGCCGCCCCGGGAGAACGGCGCGCAGCCCGCGCCGCAGGGCGCCGGCGCGGGCTCAGACGTTGACGCCGAAGTCCTGCGCGATGCCGCGCAGACCGGAGGCGTAGCCCTGGCCGATGGCGCGGAACTTCCACTCCACGCCGTTGCGGTACAGCTCGCCGAAGACCATCGCGGTCTCGGTGGAGGCGTCCTCGGAGAGGTCGTAGCGGGCCAGCTCCGTGTTGTCGGCCTGGTTCACCACGCGGATGAACGCGTTGCGCACCTGGCCGAAGTTCTGGCCGCGGGTCTCGGCGTCGTAGATCGACACCGGGAAGACGATCTTCTCGACGTCCACCGGCACGCCGGCCAGGTTGACCTTGATCGCCTCGTCGTCGCCCTCGCCCTCGCCGGTCAGGTTGTCACCGGTGTGCTCGACCGAGCCGTCCGGGCTCTTCAGGTTGTTGAAGAACACGAAGTTGCCGTCCGAGGTGACCTTGCCCTGGGCGTTGCACAGCAGGGCGCTGGCGTCCAGGTCGAAGTCCGCGCCGGTGGTGGTCCGGACGTCCCAGCCCAGGCCGACGACCACGGCGGTGAGGCCGGGTGCCTCCTTGGTGAGCGAGACGTTGCCGCCCTTGCTGAGGCTGACTCCCACTAGTCCTCCAAGAATCGGGAGGCACGTCCAGTGGTGCCCCCGGTGGTGCGGTCCGGGGCGGCGGGAGGCCCATCGGCTCCCGCATCCCACCCCGCCAACGGCCCGAGCGTAGTACGGGGTTCCCGTCCGCACCCCTGATCAGGCCGGACACGGCCCCGGGGCACTCGGCCGGCGGGTGCCCCGGGGCGCTCACGACCCGGCCGAGGCGCGTGCGGGGCCCGGGCGGGGGTCTCAGAGCGCCGCGAGGACCTTCAGGTACTCCTGCTCGTCCCGGGCGTCCGGGAGGCCGTTGACGACGCTCCAGCGCACCGTGCCCGTGGTGTCGATCACGAAGGTGCCGCGCAGCGGGCAGCCCCGCTCCTCGTCGAGGACGCCGTAGGCCCGGGTGACCTCGCCGTGCGGCCAGAAGTCGGCCAGCAGCGGGAACTCCAGGCCCTCCCGGTCGGCGAAGACCCGCTGGGAGAACTGCGAGTCGCAGGAGAGGCCGAGCACCTGCACGGTGTCGTTCTGCAGGCCCGCCAGCTCCCGCTGGATCGCGCCCAGCTCGCCCGTGCACACACCGGTGAAGGCGAACGGGTAGAAGACCAGGACGACGTTCCGCCGGCCGCGGAAGTCGGAGAGCCGGACGGCCTCGCCGTGCTGGTTGTTGAGCTCGAAGTCCGGAGCCGGGGTGCCGACCTCGATGGCCATGAGCGGGACCTTTCTGACGCGACCGCGCCGCGCGGCGGGCGCGGCGGGCCACATCCTCGCATTCGTTTACGGCCGTTGCGCCGAACGGATGAGGCGGGTGGCCGCGGCCCGCCGCACGTGCTTCGGAGACCGCTCAGCGCTTGGCGCCCTTCGCCGTGGACTTGGTCGCGAGCCTGGTGGCCGCCCAGTCCTTGACGATGTTGATCGAGCTGGTCTGGGAGAGGCCCGCGGTCTTGGCCGCGTCGCTGATGTCGGAGGCCTCGATGTGGCCGTCCCGCCCGGTCTTGGGCGTCATCAGCCAGATCAGGCCGCCTTCAGCGAGGTACTCCAGCGCGTCGACGAGGGCGTCGGTGAGGTCCCCGTCGTCGTCGCGGTGCCACAGCAGAACGGCGTCGGCGACGTCGTCGTAGTCCTCGTCGACGAGATCCGTCCCGATGAGCTCCTCGATTCCCTCGCGGAGCTCCTGGTCAGTGTCGTCGTCGTACCCCAGCTCCTGGATGATCTGGCCCTCTTCGAAGCCGAGACGGGTCGCCGGGTTGGACTTGTCCGCGGGGTCCGCGGTCGCGCTCACGGGAATAACCTCCAGTATTCGGCCCGGCATCCATGCCGGGGCTGTGGCCGTAGTCCACACGGGCGCGGCGGTTCGCGCAAGTACCCGACCCCCGATCCCCTCCAAAGGTTGACGTGTCGCAGGGGGACACGCCGCGCGAGGTGGCGGGAATCACACCGATTTGCCCTTTTCTGCATGGTCCAAGGATGCTTCGGGTGGTCCCGGCCCACAGGCCGTACGCACGCCCGAGATGCGAACGGCATTCGGGTCCGCGCGTGCGCGGGCGTAGAGTCTCCTGTTGGCCCTCACCCCGGCCGCCCGCCATCGGGCGGACGGGACACCAGGTCGGACCACCTCTTTTCGTAACACCCGGGGGTGTGCGGAGCGGACGAAGACGCCCGCACCGCACGCCGCCAGACCGGGCCGCCCGCCGGGCGGACCGGTTACCGATCGGTAGAGATGACGGATCTCCGAGCGCGGTAGCACGATGGAGGCGGCGCGACACACCTCAGTTTCGACCGACAGTGAAGGAACAGCGTGGCTTCCGGATCCGATCGCAACCCGATCATCATTGGCGGCCTTCCGAGTCAGGTCCCGGACTTCGATCCCGAGGAGACCGCGGAATGGCTGGAGTCGCTCGATGCGGCCATCGACGAGCGGGGGCGTGAGCGTGCCCGTTACCTGATGCTGCGGCTGATCGAGCGCGCCCGCGAGAAGCGTGTCGCCGTGCCCGAGATGCGCAGCACGGACTACGTCAACACCATCGCGACCAAGGACGAACCGTTCTTCCCCGGCAACGAGGAGATCGAGCGGAAGATCCTCAACGCGACCCGGTGGAACGCGGCCGTCATGGTCTCCCGGGCGCAGCGCCCGGGCATCGGCGTCGGTGGCCACATCGCCACCTTCGCCTCCTCCGCGTCTCTGTACGACGTCGGCTTCAACTACTTCTTCCGCGGCAAGGACGGCGAGGGCGAGTCCGGGGACCAGGTCTTCTTCCAGGGCCACGCCTCCCCCGGCATCTACGCCCGCGCCTTCCTGCTGGACCGGCTCACCGAGCAGCAGCTCGACGCGTTCCGCCAGGAGAAGTCGAAGGCCCCGTACGGCCTCTCCAGCTACCCGCACCCGCGGCTGATGCCGGACTTCTGGGAGTTCCCGACCGTCTCGATGGGCCTCGGCCCGCTCGGCGCGATCTACCAGGCCCGGATGAACCGCTACCTGGAGCACCGCGGGATCAAGGACACCTCCGACTCGCAGGTCTACGCCTTCCTCGGCGACGGCGAGATGGACGAGCCCGAGTCGCTCGGCCAGCTGTCGCTGGCCGCCCGCGAGGGCCTGGACAACCTGACCTTCGTGGTCAACTGCAACCTGCAGCGCCTGGACGGCCCGGTCCGCGGCAACGGCAAGATCATCCAGGAGCTGGAGTCCCAGTTCCGGGGCGCCGGCTGGAACGTGATCAAGCTGGTCTGGGACCGCAGCTGGGACCCGCTGCTCGCGCAGGACCGCGACGGCGTCCTGGTCAACAAGCTGAACACCACGGTGGACGGCCAGTTCCAGACCTACGCCACCGAGACCGGCCAGTACATCCGCGAGCACTTCTTCGGCGGCGACCTGCGCCTGCGCGCCATGGTCGAGAACATGACCGACCAGCAGATCCAGCACCTGGGTCGCGGCGGCCACGACCACAAGAAGATCTACGCGGCGTTCAAGGCGGCCCGCGAGCACAAGGGCCAGCCGACGGTCATCCTCGCCCAGACGGTCAAGGGCTGGACGCTGGGCCCCAACTTCGAGGGCCGCAACGCCACCCACCAGATGAAGAAGCTGACGGTCGAGGACCTGAAGCGCTTCCGCGACCGGCTGCACCTGCCGATCACCGACAAGCAGCTGGAGGAGGGCTACCCGCCCTACTACCACCCGGGTCGCGACTCGGAGGAGATCCAGTACATGCACGACCGCCGGGAGGAGCTGGGCGGCTACGTGCCGACCCGCAAGGTCCGCCCGCGGAAGCTGGAGCTGCCCGGCGACGACGCGTACAAGGCGGTCAAGAAGGGTTCCGGCAACCAGACCATCGCCACCACCATGGCGTTCGTCCGGGTGCTCAAGGACCTCATGCGGGACAAGGGCATCGGCAACCGCTTCGTGCCGATCGCGCCGGACGAGTACCGCACCTTCGGCATGGACTCGCTCTTCCCGTCGGCGAAGATCTACAACCCGCTCGGCCAGACCTACGAGTCGGTCGACCGGGACCTCCTCCTCGCCTACAAGGAGTCGCCGACCGGCCAGATGCTGCACGACGGCATCTCCGAGGCGGGCTGCACCGCCTCGCTGATCGCCGCCGGCTCCTCCTACGCCACCCACGGCGAGCCGCTGATCCCGGTGTACGTCTTCTACTCGATGTTCGGGTTCCAGCGCACCGGCGACCAGTTCTGGCAGATGGCCGACCAGCTGGCCCGCGGCTTCGTGATCGGCGCCACCGCCGGCCGCACCACGCTGACCGGTGAGGGCCTGCAGCACGCCGACGGCCACTCGCACCTGCTGGCCTCGACCAACCCGGGTGTCGTCGCGTACGACCCGGCGTACGGCTTCGAGATCGCGCACATCGTCCAGGACGGTCTGCGGCGGATGTACGGCTCCAGCGCCGAGCACCCGCACGGCGAGGACGTGTTCTACTACATGACCGTCTACAACGAGCCGATCAAGATGCCGGCCGAGCCCGAGAACGTGGACGTCGAGGGCATCCTCAAGGGTCTGCACAAGTACGCGCCGGGCACCGCCGGCCAGATCCCGGCCCAGATCCTCGCCTCCGGCGTGGCCGTGCCGTGGGCCCTGGAGGCCCAGCGCATCCTCGCCGAGGAGTGGAACGTCAAGGCCGACGTCTGGTCCGCGACCTCCTGGAACGAGCTGCGCCGCGACGCGGTGGAGGCCGAGGAGTTCAACCTGCTGCACCCCGAGGAGCAGCAGCGCGTGCCGTACGTCACCCAGAAGCTCCAGGGTGCCGAGGGCCCGGTCGTCGCGGTGTCCGACTGGATGCGCGCGGTGCCGGACCAGATCGCCCGCTGGGTGCCGGGTCAGTACCAGTCGCTGGGCGCCGACGGCTTCGGCTTCGCCGACACCCGTGGCGCGGCCCGTCGCTTCTTCCACATCGACGCGCAGTCGGTCGTCCTGGGGGTGCTCACCGAGCTCGCCAAGCAGGGCAAGATCGACCGCTCGGCGCTGAAGGACGCGATCGACCGCTACCAGCTGCTGGACGTGGCCGCGGCCGACCCGGGTGCCGCCGGCGGCGAGGCCTGATCAGCCCGTAGGCACTGAAGGGCCGGACTCCCGTCGGGGGTCCGGCCCTTCGGCGTTCGCCGCGGCGCGGCCTTCCGTCCGGTCCCCGGAGCAGCACGACGGCCCCGGACTCCGACGAGTCCGGGGCCGTGGCGCGGCGGGGCCGGTCAGATGTGCACGGCCGGGCCCGCGTCGGTGGCGCCGCGGCGGGTGAGCAGGCCGAGCACGGCGGCGCCGAAGGCCACCACGGCGGCCACCGCGAAGGCCAGCGACATGCCGCTCACGAAGGACTCGTGGACGGCGCCGGCCATCGCGTCCACCGCCTGCTGCGGGGTGCCGGCCGGGGCCGGCGGGGCGATGCCCAGCTGGGCGGCCTGCTTGAGGCCCTCGCCCGCCTCGCCCTCCACCGGCGGCAGACCGGCCTTGGCCCAGTTGCCCGGCAGGACGTCGCCGACCTTGGCGGCCATCAGCGCGCCCAGCACCGCGGTGCCGAGGCTGCCGCCGACCTGCATCGCGGCCTGCTGGAGGCCGCCGGCCACGCCGGACAGCTCCAGCGGGGCGTTGCCGACGATCACCTCGGTGGCGCCGACCATGACCGGGCTGATGCCCAGGCCCATCAGGACGAACCAGAGCGACATCACGCCGTTGCCGGAGCCGGTGTCCAGGGTGGACATGCCGAACATCGCGGTGGTGGTGATCAGCATGCCGGCCACGATCGGGATGCGCGGGCCCAGCTTGCCGATCGCCAGGCCGGCCAGCGGCGAGCCGATGATCATCATGCCGGTCATCGGCAGCAGGTGGACGCCGGCCTCGACCGGCTTCATCCCGTGGACGTTCTGGAGGTAGAAGGTCACGAAGAAGATCGCGCCGAAGAACGCGAAGGCCATCAGCACCATCAGCAGGACGCCCGCCGACAGCGGCACCGAGCGGAACAGGCCGAGCGGGATCAGCGGCTCGCGGGCCTTGCCCTGCCAGAGCGCGAACAGCACCATCAGGACCACCGCGCCGATCAGGAACAGCAGCGTCCGACCGTCGCCCCAGCCCCACTCGGGGGCCTTGATGATGCCGAAGACCAGCGCGAACATCCCCACCGAGAGCAGCGCGATGCCGGGCAGGTCGAAGGACTTGGCGGCGTTCTCGGCCCGGACGTCCTTGAGGATCCACACGCCCAGCGCCAGCGCGACCAGGCCGACCGGGATGTTGATGAAGAACACCGACTCCCAGTTGACGTGCTCGACCAGCAGGCCGCCGACGATCGGTCCGGCCGCGGTGGAGGCGCCGATCACGCCGCCCCAGATGCCGATCGCCATGTTGAGCTTCTCGGCCGGGAAGGCCCCGCGCAGCAGGCCCAGCGCGGCCGGCTGGAGCAGCGCGCCGAACAGGCCCTGGAGCACCCGGAAGGCGATCACGGTCTGGATGTTGCCGGCGAAGCCGATCGCGGCCGAGGTGACGGCGAAGCCCGCCGCGCCGACCAGGAAGGTGGTCTTGTGGCCGAAGCGGTCACCGATCTTGCCGGCGGTGATCAGGAAGACCGCCAGGGCCAGCAGGTAGCCGCTGGTGACCCACTGGATCTCGGAGGGCGCCGCGTGCAGCTTCTCCTGGATCACCGGGTTGGCGATGGCGACGATCGTGCCGTCCAGCGCGACCATCATGACGCCGACCGCGACGGTCAGCAGGGTCAGCCAGGGGTGTCCCTTGAGACCGCCCCCCGACGGTGGGTTCGGCGGCGCGTCCGCCTCGGAGTTCTTCACGACGGACTGACTCATCTGGGCCCTCCGGGGGCGTGGCTCGGTGCGGGACATGGGCGTGGCGCCCCGGCCCACCCGTCCCCACAGGTGCCCCGGCCCGACGGGCGCCACCCCGGCAGATTATGTCAGCCTCTGACATTCGGCAAACAGTGACTTCTGACCATCACTGCCATTTGTCAGAGCGCTAAAGTTGTGGTCCCACCCGCCACACCCAGCGCTCCGGAAGGCCCCCGCCATGGCCGCTCACACCCCCCGCACCACCGGCACCCCGGCGGGCCCCGAACGCGCGCCGGGCCTGCGCGAGCGCAAGAAGCAGCAGACCCGCTACGCCCTGATCCAGGCCGCCCACCTGCTCTTCCTCAGGCAGGGCTTCGCCCACACGACCGTCGACGAGATCGCCTCCGCCGTCGACGTCTCCCAGCGCACCTTCTTCCGCTACTTCGCCAACAAGGACGAGGTCGCGCTCGCCGTGATGGCCGTGGCCGAGGACTACTTCATCGAGTGCCTGCGCCACCGCCCGGCCGAGGAGACCCCGCTCCAGGCCCTGCGCGCCGCGATCGTCAAGGCCTGGCGCGACCTCGGCAGCGAGGAGTCCGCCGGCCCCGGTTCGATCCACAGCGCCCTGGAGCTCATGCGGATGATCGAGGAGACGCCCCCGCTGCTCGCCGCCCAACTGCGCCGGGTCACCGAACAGGAGCGCCTGGTGGTCCAGGTGCTCGCCGAACGCGAGGGCCTGGACCCGGCCGAGGACCTGCGCCCCGCCGTGCTCGCCGCCGTCTTCGGCAGCCTGCTGCGCTCGGCCCACCTGTCCTGGAGCGCCGAGCACGCACCGGCCGGCCCCGAGGGCATGGTCGCGGTGATCGAGCGCTACTTCGACCAGCTCGGCCCGGCCCTGGCCGGCCACTGGCGCAGCCCCGCGTAGCACCCGGCGCCGCACCCGGGTCATACCGGGGTATCACCCGGTACCCCGGTAGCCCCGCGGAAGTTCGCGCTCCAGTGCGACGACCCGCACGGCCCGCCCTCCTAGGCTGGCCCACGATGAAAACGCCCACCGAAGCCGACGCCCGCGCGTTCGCACTGCGCCAACTGCGCTCCCTGCGGCACCACCTGACCACCCCGAGCGAGGACGCGACCCCGCTGCTCGGCGACTCCCGGCGGCGCTGGGTGCGCCGACTGCCGTACATCGTCGTGATCGCCCTGCAGGGCTCGCTGATCCCCACCGGCATCGCCAACCTGGTCGGTTTCTACGACCTGGTGCTGCCGGTGGCCGCCGCGCTCACCATCGCCCAGACCACGCCGCTGTTCCTCGCCGTCACCCGGCCGCTGACCGCCTGGTGGATCAGCGCCGCCGCCATGGTCGCCACCGCCAGCATCACCGCCCGCCACGACCAGCTGATGGGCAGTTGGCCGTGGACGGCCCCGATGATCATCGCCTACGTCTTCCTGCTGCTCGCCCTCGCGCTGCGGGAGAGCCGGGCCACCGTGGTCTCGGTCTGGGTGGCCACCGTGCTGCTCACCGCGCTCACCACCACCCTCGGCCTGCCCCGCTCCGGCGACGGCACCACCGTGCTGCTGATCGCACTCAGCGGCGCCGCGCTGCTGCTCGGCTGGGCCGTCCGGGACCGCGCCGTGGCCCGCCGGCTGCTCACCGAGCAGGAGCACATCAGCGAGGCCGAACGCGAACGCCGCACCCTGCTGGAGGAACGCGCCCGGATCGCACGGGAGTTGCACGACGTGGTGGCGCACCACATGTCGGTCATCGCGGTGCAGGCGGCCAGCGCGCCGTACCGGATCACCGGGGTGCCGGACGAGGCCGCCGAGGAGTTCACCGCGATAGCCGGCACCGCCCGCGAGTCACTGGCCGAGATGCGCCGGCTGCTCGGCGTGCTGCGCAGCGAGGAGTCCGGCGGGGAGAAGGCACCGCAGCCCGGGGTCGGCCAACTCGCCCAGCTGGTCGAGACGGTGGGCCGGGCCGGGGTGCCGGCCGAGCTGACGGTGGAGCCGGACCTGGTGGACCTGGTGCCGCAGGCCGTCGGCCTGTCCACGTACCGGATCGTGCAGGAGGCGCTGGCCAACGTGGTGCGGCACGCCCCCGGCGCGCGGACCTGGGTGTCGCTGACCGCGGACGGCCCGGCACTGCTGGTGACGGTGGTCAACGCGCCCCCGCCGGAGCGCACCGAGTCGCTGGAGGCCTCGGTCGAGGGCACCGGGCAGGGGCTGGTCGGAATGCGTGAACGCGTCCGGCTGGTCGATGGCAGGCTGGACACCGGCCCGCTGCCGGACGGCGGCTTCAAGGTGGCCGCCGTCCTGCCCCTCGACCCTCCAGACACCCCCCGGGAGACCACCGCATGACCATCCGCGTGATCATCGTCGACGACCAGGCCATGGTGCGCGCGGGCTTCGCGGCCCTGCTCAACGCCCAGAGCGACATCGACGTGGTGGGGGACGCGGCGGACGGCGCCCAGGCCCTGGAGGTCAACGGCCGCACCCACCCGGACCTGGTGCTGATGGACGTCCGGATGCCCGTCATGGACGGCCTGGAGGCGGCCCGGCGGCTGCTCGACCCGGCCGTGCCGGGCGCCCACCGGCCCAAGGTGCTGATGCTGACCACCTTCGACGTGGACGACTACGTGTACGAGGCGCTTCGCGCCGGGGCCAGCGGCTTCCTGCTCAAGGACGCCCCGCCGGCCGACCTGATCGCCGCGGTCCGGGTGGTCGCGGCCGGCGAGGCGCTCCTCGCCCCCTCGGTGACCCGCCGGCTGATCGAGGACTTCGCCCGCACCCGCCCGGCCAAGCGCCACGACCCCAAGGTACGGCTCAACGGCCTGACCCCGCGCGAGACCGAAGTGCTGGAGCTGATCGCCCGCGGCCTGTCCAACCAGGAGATAGCCGCCAAGCTGGTGCTCGCCGAGCAGACCGTCAAGACCCACATCGGGCGCATCCTCGCCAAGCTCGGCCTGCGCGACCGCGCCCAGGCGGTCGTCCTGGCCTACGAGTCCGGCCTGGTGACCCCAGGTCAGTAGGAGCAGCCGTTCGCCCCCTCTGATACCCGGGTAGCACCCGGGAGTTGGCCCCGCGGTGTGACGTCCGCGGGGCCGTCGCGTTCCTACCTTCCTCCCCATCGGACGCCGAACGGATTCGGCGGCCGAACGGACGAGGGAGGGCAAGGACATGCGCAGGTTTCGGGCCGGACGGGCGATCGCCGCCACCGCGGTGGCGCTGGCGGTCGTACTCGGCGCGGGCGGCTGGGCCGCCGACACCCAGACCGCGGTCACCGGCCCGCCGCCCGGCAGCGCCGCCTGGACGGCCGACTCCTCGCTCGGCCGGCGGCTGCCCGACCCGGCCACCACCACCCCGGCCGGCGTCGCCGCGTTCTTCGCCGAACTCGCCCCGGCCGCGCAGGACGCCCTGGCCGTCCGGCACCCGCTGGTGGTCGGCAACCTGGACGGCGCCCCGGTCGCCCTCCGCTACCGGGCCAACGCCCTGGCCCTGACCGCCGAGCGCACCCGCGAACTCGCCCGGGCCACCGACCCCGCCCTCACCCCGCAGGACCACGAGGCCGCCCGCACCCGCGCCGAGCGCTACCGCGCCCTGCTGGACGGCGGCCGGCGGATCCTCGCCTTCGACCCGCGCGGCCGCGGCCAGGTCGCCGAGGTGTACGGCGACCTCGCCACCGCCCGCCGCACCGCCGTGATCGTCCCCGGCTCGGACATCGACCTGCTCCGCTTCGACCGCGCGTCCGGCCCGTACGGCACCCCCGCCGGCATGGCCCGCGCGCTGCTGGACGCCACCGACGGGCGGACCGCCGTGATCGCCTGGGCCGGCTACACCACCCCGCTCGGCCTCGGCCCGGACGCCGCCACCGAGGACCTGGCCCGGGCCGGCGCCCCCCGCCTCACCCGGCTGCTCGACGGACTCGCCGTCACCACCCGCCCGCAGGCCCCGCCCACCGTGTTCTGCCACAGCTACGGCTCGGTCGTCTGCGGCCTGGCCCGCCCCACCCCCGCGCAGGCCTCCGGCGTGGTGGTGCTCGGCTCGCCCGGCATGGGCATCGGCTCGGCCGCCGACCTCGACCCGGGCGTCCCGCTCTGGGCCACCGCCCGCAACGACTCCGACTGGATCGGCGACGTGCCCAACGTCCGGCTGTTCGGCCTCGGCCACGGCGCCGACCCGACCGCCCCCGGCTTCGGCGCCCGCCCGCTGCCCGCCACCGGATCCCACGGCCACGACGGCTACTTCGCCCCCGGCACCGCCTCCCTCGCCGCCTACGCCGCCGTCGCTCTCGGCCGCGCCTGACCGCCCGCACCGGAAGGAGCACCACCATGGCCAGCACCCTCGCCCCCCGGCCCCGCACCGCGGAGCCCCGCACGCCCCGGCCCCGCACCCCCCGGCCGCTCACCGCGCTGCGCCGCGCCGCCGCGCGGGTCGACGCGAAGACCCCGGCCCACCGCGACCGCGCCCTGGACGGGCTGCGCGCCCTCGCCCTGCTCGCCGTACCGGTCGGCCACTGGATGCTCGGCGGCCTCACCCGCTCCCCCGACGGCGCCCTGCACAACACCAGCCCGCTCTCCACCCTCGGCTTCTTCGCCCCGCTCAGCTGGGTGCTCCAGATGCTCGGGGTGTTCTTCCTGGTCGGCGGCCACTCCTCGGTCCGCTCGCTGGAGCGGGCCCGGGCCAGGGGCGTGACGTACGGCGGCTGGCTGCGGGCCCGTACCGTCCGGCTGCTGCGCCCGGTGCTCGGGGTGACGGCCGTCTGGGCGGCACTGGTCCCGCTGCTGCCCGCGCTCGGCGTCCCCGCGGACACCCTGCGCACCGGTGCCACCCTGGTGGTGCAGCCGCTCTGGTACATCGGGGTCTACCTGGGGCTGACCGCGCTCACCCCGCTCTGCGTGGCCGCCGGGCGCCGGCTGGGCGGCTGGTCCGCGGGCCTGCTGGTGGCCTCGGTCGCCGCCGTCGACCTGCTGCGGTACGGTCCGTGGGCCGGGGCGGTGCCGTCCTGGGTCGCGCTGCTGAACATCCTGCCGGGCTGGCTGTTCGGCTACCAGCTGGGCGTGCTCTGGGCGCAGGGCCGGCTCGGCCGCCCGGCGGCCCGGCTGCTGCTGCTCGGCGGCGGGGCGCTGTTCGCCGCGCTGCTGCTGGTCTTCCACTACCCGGCCAGCATGGTCGGCGTGCCCGGGGCCGCGCGCACCAACTCGCACCCGCCGTCCCTGCTGGTGCTCGCCCTGGCGGCGTTCCAGTGCGGCGCCGCGGTGCTGCTGCGGGAGCGGCTGGGCCGGCTGCTGACCCGCCGTCCGCTGCTCTGGCTGCCGGTCGTGGTGGTCAACCTGTCGGCGATGACGATCTTCTGCTGGCACCAGAGCGCGATGCTCGCGGTCGCCGTGCCGGGCGCGGCCGGGCTGGGTGCCGTCCCGGGGCTGACCACCGCGCCGGACTCGCTCGGCTGGGTGGCCGCCAGGCTGGCGCTGCTGCCGCTGTTCGCCGCCGTGCTGGTGGCGCTCGGCTGGTTCACCCGCCGGTTCGACGGCCCGTGGACGGCCTTCTCGCGGGGCGGCAAGGCGGTGGCCGGCGCCGCGGCGGCGCTCTTCGCGGCGTACGCGCTGGGCGTGGTGTGACGGCCCACCGGGTGCGGGCCGCTCCGGGCGGCGGAGCACGGCGTGCCGGGGGGGTGCGGGCCGATCGGTCCGCGCCCCTGCGGCACGCTGTCGGTGTCCTGCCCTACCCTGCCGCCATGGTGACGTTCGACGAGTTCCGCACGATGGCGCTGGCCCTGCCGGAAGCCGCCCAGGAGCCGACCTGGGACATCGAGACGCTGCGGGTCCGCGGCCGGATCTTCGCGATGGGCGCGCCCGACGGGGACCGGGTCACCGTCAAGGCCTCCCCCGAGGACCAGGCCGAACTGCTCGCCGCCGAACCCGAGGTGTTCTCCTCCGCCCCGTACGTCGGACGGCACGGCTGGGTGAGCGTCCGGCTGGACCTGGTGGACCGGGACGAGCTGCACGACCTCGTCACCGAGGCCTGGCGGCGGACGGCGCCGAAGCGCCTGGTACGCGAGTTCGACGCCTGAGCGCGGCCCTGTCGAACGGCTGCACGGGGCACCGTCCGAACCACTGGGAGACGTCGCGCGGACACCCCGGGTTCATGTGATCCATCCCACAGTTTAGGCGTTCCCGTCCTCCCTCCGGGCCCCCTAGGCTTGCGCAGGGAAGTCAGCAGAGCTATCGCACCCTCCGGGCACCGCCCGCGAAACGGTGACGGGCCCCAAGGGAGTTGGTGCGGTGCGCAACCGTCGGCGCTGGAAGCGGGTACTGATCGGGGCGTTCGCCGGCTGCGCGGTGCTCGCCGACGCCGGAGGCGCCGCCGCCGCGGCCGCGGTCTCCTCCGAGCAGCTGGCGATCTCCACCCCTCCGGCCGGCAGCGCCGCCTGGGTCCAGGACCACTCCTTCGGCCACTCCCTGCCCGACCCGGCCACCACCGCCCCGGCCGCCGCCGCGGCGTTCTTCGCCTCGCTCGCGCCCACCGAACTGGACCGGCTGATCCAGCAGTACCCGCTGGTCGTCGGCAACTACGACGGCGCCCCGCTGGACCTGCGCTACCGCGCCAACAGGATCGCCCTGGCCGCCGAGCGCGACCGGGCCCTGGCCCGCGCCGCCGACCGCGAACTGGACTCCGACACCCGCGCGCTGGCCGTCTCCCGCGCCAACGACGTCGAGCACCTGCTCGCCCCCGGCCGGCAGGTCCTGGCCTTCGACCCGCGCGGCCGCGGCCTGGTCAGCGAGGTGTGGGGCGACCTCGCCGACGCCGAGCGGATCTCCGTGCTCGTCCCCGGCTCGGACGCCGACCTCGGCCACCACGACCAGGCCGCCGAGCCGCTGCGCTCCCCGGCCGGCATGGCCCGCGCCCTCCACGCCGAGGAGCGGCGCCAGGCGCCGAACACCCGGACCGCCGTGATCTCCTGGACCGGCTACGTCACCCCCTCCGGCCTCGGCCCGGACGCCGCCACCTCCCGGCTCGCCGACGTCGCCGCCCCCCGGCTGGAGCGGCTGCTCTCCGGGCTGAAGGAGACCACCCGGCCGGACGCGCCGCCGTCGCTGCTCTGCCACTCGTACGGCTCGGTGGTCTGCGGCACTGCCGCCCCGGAGATCCCGCGCGCGGCGGCCTCGCCGTCCGACACCTCCGGCATCACCGACCTGGTGGTCTTCGGCAGCCCCGGCATGGGCGTGCAGAGCACCACCGAACTGGGCGCCGGCGTGCACGTCTGGGCCACCCGCAACCCCAGCGACTGGATCGGCAACGTGCCGTTCCTGGAGGTCGGCGGACTCGGCCACGGCGCCGACCCGACGGCGAGCGGCTTCGGCTCCGAGCAGATCTCCTCGGCCCGCGCGGCCGGCCACAACGGCTACTTCACCGAGGGCACCGACAGCCTGCGCAACTTCGCGGCGATCTCCCTCGGCCGCTACCAGGACGTGGTCCGGGCCAACCCCGGCTCCTGAGGCCGGCCCCCGGGGCTCAGGACGGCTGGTCCTGGTACAGCCGCAGGGCCTCCGCCGCCGCCCTGGCCAGCTCGCGCCGGGCGGCCGGCGGGACCAGCACCTCGACGTCCGCGCCGAAGGCCAGCAGCGACCGGACGGCCGCCGGGGCCGGGAAGGCCATCGCCACCTCGGCCCACTCCTCGGGCGGCCCGGCGCCCGCCTCCGGCGGCGGCGCGGTGACCCGGCCGCCGTGGATGCGCAGGAACATGTCCAGCCGTCCGCGCCGGACCCGCACCCGCACCGGCAGGTCCTTCGGCAGCCGCTCCACCTGCTCGCGCAGCACCGCCCAGGCGTCACCGAGCCCGACCCCGGCCCGGCGCCGCACCGTCTCCTCGGTGGTGTCGGCGGCCAGCACCCGGTCGACCCGGAACAGCCGCGGCTCGCCGTGCAGATCGGCCACCAGGTACCAGACCGCCGCCTTGCTCACCAGCCCGTACGGGTCGACGGTGTACTCCACCGGCGCGGGCGTGCCGCCGTGCCGGTAGCGCAGCCGCAGCCGCCGGTCGGCGAAGACGGCGTACTGCAGCTCACCCAGGTCCGGCCCGGCGGCGGGGCCGACCGCGCCGGGGGTCTGCATCCAGCGGGCCGGGTCGACCAGGATCCGCTCGCTGATCCGCTCGGCGGCCGGCCGGTGCGGGGCCGGCAGCGCCGCCATCACCTTGCGCAGCGCCGAACCGAGCGCCCCGTCCAGCCCGAGGTCGCTGTGCGCGCCCTGGGCGGAGAGCACGAACAGCGCCCTGGCCTCGTCCGCGGTCAGGCCCGTGACGTCGGTGCGGTAACCGGGCAGCAGGCCGATGCCGCCGTGCCGCCCGCGCTCGGTGAACACCGGCACCCCGGCGGCGGAGAGCGACTCGACGTCGCGGTAGATGGTGCGGACGGACACCTCCAGCCGCTCGGCGAGTTCGGTGGCGGACACCCGGCCGCGGGTTTGGAGCAGCAGCAGGATCGAGAGCAGGCGGTCGGCCTTCATGCCTCAAGAATCCCAGTAATCCTGACGGCAGTTGTCAGGTTTTACTGGGAAATTGCGTTCCGAGCCCGAAAGACCACCCGACACCAGGGAGTTGAGCGCCGATGACCGCTGTCCAGGATGCCCGCCCGCAGTACCTGACCGCCCTCGACCAGCTGGAGAAGCTGTTCGCCACGATCACCCCGGCCGACCTCGACCGGCCCACCCCCTGCACCGAGTTCACCCTGCGTCAGCTGCTGAACCACGTGGTCGGCGGCATCCACCGGTTCGCGTACATGGGCGAGGGCGGCCGCGCCGAGGACGTCGTGGCCGCCGTCGAGGACCCCTCGGACGAGGGCTGGCCGGCCGCGCTGGGCCGGGCCCGAGCCCGGGTCACCGCCGCCTGGGCGGACGACGCCAAGCTCGGCCGCCCGACCGTCGCCCCCTGGGGCGAGGTGCCCGGCGCGGCGGCGGTGGCCGGCTACCTGATGGAGCTGGTGACCCACTCCGGGGACATCGCCGGGAGCCTCGGCAACGGCTTCGCCCTGGACGACGACCTGGCGCGGACCGCGCTGGCCGTCGCCGAGTTCGTGCTGCCGGCCGAACAGCGGGTGCCGGGCGTCCCGTTCGCCGCCGTCCGGCCGGTCGCCGAGGACGCCGACGTGCACACCCGGCTGGCCGCCTGGATGGGCCGGACGGTCTGAGCCCGGCACCGGCCCGGCGGCCCGGGGGAGCCCGCGCCGGCT
>NZ_JBHVJT010000022.1:0-68109 GCF_042798815.1 Kitasatospora sp. NPDC057738
GGCGGGAGCTCGTCGACCAGCCGGCCGACCGGCTGGACCTTGCCGGCCGCGGCGAAGCCCCAGTCCAGCAGCGCGGCCGTCTCGTCGTACACCTTCTGGTAGCTCGACGGGTGCATCACCGTCACCAGCAGGGTGCGGCCGCCGCGTTCGGCGGCGCCGACGAAGGTCGAGCCGGCGTTGGTGGTGGTGCCGTTCTTCACGCCGATCAGGCCCGGGTACTTGCCCAGCAGCCGGTCGGTGTTGGCGATCCCGAAGCTGCCGCGCTGGCCGGTGTTCCGGTCGACGGCACCCGGGAACATCGCGTCCCGGGTCGCGCAGTACATCCGGAAGTCCGCGTTGCGCAGACCGGCCCGGGCGAACAGCGACAGGTCGTAGGCCGAGGACACCTGGCCGTCCATGTCGTAGCCGTCCGGGGAGATCACCCTGGTGTCCCGGGCCTGGAGCGTGTCGGCGCGCGTCTGCATCTCGGCGACGGTCTGCTGCACCCCGCCGTTCATGTGCGCCAGGACGTGCACCGCGTCGTTGCCGGAGCTCAGGAAGACCCCGCGCCACAGGTCCTCGACCCGGTAGTCCAGGTTCTCCTTGATGCCGACCAGGCTGCTGCCGGGGCCGATCCCCTGGATCTCCTCGTCGGCCACCCGGTGCACCGCGTTGCGGTCGAGCTTGGGCAGCACGGTGTCCGCGAACAGGATCTTCAGAGTGCTCGCCGGGGGCAGCCGCAGATGCGGATTGCTGGCCGCCAGCACCTCCCCCGACGCCGCGTCGGAGACTATCCAGGACTGGCCGGTGAGGTCGGAGGGCAGCGGCGGAGCGCCAGCCATCGGGGCGACCTGCACCCCCGGGAGCCCGAGCCGCTCGCCGCCGATCGCGACCGACGGGGGCGGCTGCTGCGGGGCCGCGCCCGCCGGGGCGGCGAGCAGTACCGGCAGGGCCGCGGTGACCGCGGCGCACAGGCGCGCGAACGTGAGACGGGGTGTGGGCACCAGCAGACCGTACCCACTCACGGTTCCCGGCGCCCTCCCCCCGGGGCCCGTCCACCGCAGGAGGGGCCCGCCCTACGCCGATCGGCGGCCCGCGCATACTGGGGAAGCACACCGCCTTCACACGCCGAGGACCCCCATGAAGCTCAGCCGCCGCACCTCCTGGTTCCTGACCGCCTTCGGGGTCTGGTCGATCATCATCTGGACGACCTTCGTGAAGAACCTCTGGAAGGACTCCGGCGGCCAGGCCTTCACCAACGGGGACCACTCCCAGCCCACCGCCTTCTTCTGGGTCCACCTGCTCCTCGCCGTCACCTCCTTCGCCCTCGGCATCGCCGTCGGCACCATCGGCGTGCGCGGCCTTCGCGCCACCACCCGCCGCACCCCGGCCACCGACTGAGAATCCCCGTTGCCACTGTCGGCCCCCACTGGCAGGATCCTCACCGCTCGTGCACGTCTCGAACAGATCTGCCGACAGAGGGTGGGGATTCCTTGAAGAAGCACACGCGTTCACGCAGGCTCGGGGGGCTGGTCGCGGCGACCGTGGCCGCGGGCCTGCTCACCGTGCCGACGGCGGCCGTGGCCGACACGGCACCGACCGTCCTCGGGACGGAACAGGGCGGTGACTACGTCACCAGCGCCTGCGACTCGACCACCGTCCCGCTCTGGAGCGGACGGACCATGTACGGTCCGAAGCTCGTCGCGAACGTCACCGGCACCAGTGCCCGGTTCAGCGTCCGGGACGAGACCACGGGCGCCCAGGACCCGGTGTACACCGGCGAGGCCCGGGCCTACGGACAGTGGGCGAGCGTCAACGCCCCCGGTCTGCTGGACGGGCACAGCTACGCCTGGCACGCCTGGGCCCTCCAGGACACCCAGGCCTCCGCCCCGTCGGCGGACTGCCGCTTCACCGTGGACACCACGAGCCCGACCGTCACGGCCTCCTCGACCGACTTCCCGGCGAGCGGCCCCGCCACCAAGTACGCGGGCCAGACCGGCACCTTCGTCCTCACGGGGCTCGACCCGGCGCCGGCCGGCGGCCAGGCGTCCGGCGTCGCCTGCATCCGGTACGGCTTCCGCACGCTGGGCGTCGGCGGCTGCGACTCGTCCGACGCGGTCAAGCCGGCGGCCGACGGCACGGCGACCGTCGGTGTGCGTGTCCTGGACTGGGGCACCAACATCCTCAACCTCCAGGTGATCGACAAGGCCGGCAACGTCAGCTACGGCAGCTACACCTTCTCCGCCCCCTCGAACCCGAACCCGCCGAGGGTTCCCGGAGACGTCGACGGGGACGGTGTTCCGGACGTCCTGCTGCCCGACTCCGCCGGCAACCTGCAGATCATCAGCACGGGCTCGGGCAGCACCGTGCCGTCCGCCACGATCCGTGCCAACTGGTCGCCGGACAGGACGTCCTGGGCCGGGTACCAACTCCCGCACCGCGGTTGGGACTCCAGCGCGCACGCGCCGATGGACGACCTTCTGATCCACGCGAACGGATCGACCGCCCTGTACTTCTACAGCAACCAGGACTACCTCTCGTTCATCCGGAGTCAGACGTCGGTGGGCCGGCCGACCAACTGTCAGAACGCCGCGGGTGCCGCCACCGCCTGCCCCACGACCTTCGCCTCCGACTGGGGCAAGGCCGACCAGCTGGCGCTGATCGGCTCGCTGGACGGCAGGACGGTCTCGTCACTGCTGACCGTCGAGGACGGCAACCTCTGGCTGTTCGCCAAACCGGGCTTCTCCTACCGTCTGTCCACCGCCCGGCAGCTCACCGACAACGGTTCGTGGGCCGGTTACGACCTGGTCGCCCCGGGCCCCGACTCCGTCGGCGACCTCGCCCTCTGGGCGCGCGACCGGGCCACCGGTGAGCTGCACGCGTATCCGATCCCGAAGCAGACCGACGGCAGCCGCGACTTCTCCTCGCTCGCCGACCCGAAGGCGAACGTCGTCGCCACCGGCTTCACCACCGCCGCCTACCCGACGCTCGGCAGCTCGGGCGACCTGAACGCGGACGGCCGTCCGGACCTGTGGGCCGAGACCGCCGACCGGCACCTGCTGTACTTCTCCGGCTGGAGCGATCCGACCGACGTCGGCGCCCTGCGCTGAAACGGGCGAAGGCCCCCGCCCGATCGGAGGATCGGGCGGGGGCCTTCGCGGTGTCGGGCGGGGATCAGAAGCGGCGGGTGACCAGCGCCCGCTTCACTTCCTGGATCGCCTTGGTGACCTCGATGCCGCGCGGGCAGGCCTCGGAGCAGTTGAAGGTGGTGCGGCAGCGCCACACGCCCTCACGGTCGTTGAGGATCTCCAGGCGCTGCTCGCCGCCCTCGTCGCGCGAGTCGAAGATGAAGCGGTGCGCGTTGACGATGGCGGCCGGGCCGAAGTACTGGCCGTCGTTCCAGAACACCGGGCAGGACGACGTGCACGCGGCGCACAGGATGCACTTGGTGGTGTCGTCGAAGCGCTCGCGGTCCTCGGCGGACTGCAGGCGCTCCCGGGTCGGCTCGTTCCCCTTGGTGATGAGGAACGGCATGACGTCCTTGTACGCCTGGAAGAACGGGTCCATGTCCACGACCAGGTCCTTGAGGACCGTCAGGCCCTTGATGGCCTCGATCGTGATCGGCTTCTCCGGGTCGACGTCCTTGATCAGGGTCTTGCACGCCAGCCGGTTGCGGCCGTTGATCCGCATGGCGTCGGAGCCGCAGATGCCGTGCGCGCAGGAGCGGCGGTAGGTGAGGGTGCCGTCCTGCTCCCACTTGATCTTGTTGAGCGCGTCCAGGACGCGCTCCTTCGGGTCCATCGTCAGCTGGTAGTCCACCCACACCGGGTCCGGGTGCTCCTCCGGGTTGAACCGGCGGATCCGGAAGGTGACGGTGATCGGCTGGACGGCACCGGCTTCGACCGCGTCCAGAGCGGCCGAGTGCTTCTCCACGGTCGGAGTGCTCATCAGTACTTACGCTCCATCGGCTGGTAGCGGGTCGTGACGACCGGCTTGTAGTCGAGGCGGATGGAGGTGGTGCCGTCGGCGGCAACCTCCTGGTACGCCATGGTGTGCTGCATGAACTTCACGTCGTCACGGGTCGGGAAGTCCTCGCGGTAGTGGCCGCCGCGGGACTCCTCGCGGGCCAGCGCGGAGACGGCCAGCACCTCGGCCAGGTCGAGCAGGTTGCCCAGCTCGACGGCCTCCAGCAGGTCCGTGTTGTACCGGAAGCCCTTGTCCTGGATGGAGACGTTCTTGTAGCGCTCCTTCAGCGCGGCGATGTCCTCGACCGCCTGCTTCAGGGTGGCGCCGGTGCGGTACACCATCGCGTTGGCGTCCATGGTCTCCTGCAGTTCCTTGCGGATCTGCGCCACGGACTCGGTGCCGGTGCTCTCGCGGAGGCCGTCGACCAGGGCCTGGACCTTCTCGGCCGGGTCCTCGGGCAGCTCGACGAACTCGTTGGCGTTGGCGTAGTCGGCGGCGGCGATGCCCGCGCGACGGCCGAACACGTTGATGTCCAGCAGCGAGTTGGTGCCCAGGCGGTTGGCGCCGTGCACGGACACGCAGGCGACCTCGCCGGCCGCGTACAGGCCCGGGACGACGTCGGTGTTGTTGCGCAGGACCTCACCCTCGACGTTGGTCGGGATGCCGCCCATGGCGTAGTGCGCGGTGGGCTGGATCGGGATCGGGTCCGTGTAGGGCTCGATGCCGAGGTAGGTGCGCGCGAACTCGGTGATGTCCGGCAGCTTGGCGTCCAGCTGCTCCGGCGGCAGGTGGGTCAGGTCCAGGTAGACGTGGTCGCCGTCCGGACCGCAGCCGCGGCCTTCGCGGATCTCGGTGTAGATCGCGCGGGAGCAGACGTCACGGGACGCGAGGTCCTTCATGACGGGGGCGTAGCGCTCCATGAAGCGCTCGCCGTCCTTGTTGCGCAGGATGCCGCCCTCACCGCGGGCGCCCTCGGTGAGCAGGATGCCCATGCGCCAGATGCCCGTCGGGTGGAACTGGAAGAACTCCATGTCCTCCAGCGGCAGGCCGCGGCGGTAGACCAGGGCCTGGCCGTCACCGGTGAGGGTGTGGGCGTTGGAGGAGACCTTGAAGAACTTGCCGGTGCCGCCGGAGGCGAAGACGACCGACTTGGCCTGGAAGACGTGGATCTCGCCGGTGGCCAGCTCGTACGCGACGACGCCGGAGGTCTTGCCCTCGCTGATCAGCAGGTCGAGGACGTAGAACTCGTTGAAGAACTCGACGCCGTGCTTGACGCAGTTCTGGAACAGCGTCTGGAGGATCATGTGGCCGGTGCGGTCGGCCGCGTAGCACGAGCGGCGGACCGGGGCCTCGCCGTGGTTGCGGGAGTGACCGCCGAAGCGGCGCTGGTCGATCCGGCCCTGCTCGGTGCGGGAGAAGGGCAGACCCATCTTCTCCAGGTCGAGGACGGCGTCGATGGCCTCCTTGCACATGATCTCGGCGGCGTCCTGGTCGACCAGGTAGTCACCGCCCTTGACCGTGTCGAAGGTGTGCCACTCCCAGTTGTCCTCCTCGACGTTGGCGAGGGCGGCGCACATGCCGCCCTGGGCCGCGCCGGTGTGGGACCGGGTCGGGTAGAGCTTGGTCAGGACGGCGGTGCGGCTGCGCTGCGTCGACTCGATGGCCGCTCGCATGCCGGCGCCGCCGGCGCCGACGATGACGGTGTCGTACTGGTGAATCTGCATGGGGGGTTAACTCGCCTCTGGCCTCTGCCGATGGTCGATGGTGCTCGCGGCTCAGATGTTGGGGTCGAAGGTGAAGATCACCAGGGTGCCGAGCAGCACGGTGAAGACCGTGGCGGTGCCCATGAGCCCCTTGAGCCAGAGCCGGGTCGAGTCCTTCTCGGCGTAGTCGTTGATCACCTGACGCATGCCGTTGGCGCCGTGCAGCATGGCGAGCCAGAGCATCAGGAGGTCCCAGCCCTGCCAGAACGGCGAGGCCCAGCGGCCGGCCACGAAGGCGAAGCCGATCTTGGAGACGCCGCCGTCGAGCACCAGCATGATCAGCAGGTGGCCGAGGATCAGCACGACCAGAACGACACCGGACAGGCGCATGAAGAGCCAGGCCAGCATCTCGAAGTTGGTGCGGGTGCGACGCGGGGTCTTCTTGGTCCGCTGGCGCGGAGGCTCGATGACGAACGCGTCGGCGGGGTTGCCGGTGCCCAGTCCCCTGCCGGTGTGCGCCTGCTTGGAGGGGACGACGATGGCGTCGGAGTATTCCGTGGACATGTCTCGGCTCACTTCCCGAACCAGGAGATCAGCGTGTGCTGGAGGATCCCGTAGAAGGAACCGGCCATCAGGACGACCCAGACGCCGACGACGGTCCAGAGCATCTGCTTCTGGTACTTCGGGCCCTTGGACCAGAAGTCCACTGCGACGACGCGCAGGCCGTTGAGGGCGTGGAACAGGATGGCGGCCACCAGGCCGTACTCCATCAGGTTCACGAGCGGAGTCTTGTACGTCTGGATGACGGTGTCGTAGGACTCCGGCGACACTCGCACGAGGGCGGTGTCCAGGACGTGGGCGAACAGGAAGAAGAAGATGAGGACGCCGGTGACTCGATGAGCCACCCAGCTCCACATGCCTTCCCGGCCGCGGTACAGCGTTCCAGCCGGCACGGAAAAACCCTCCGGAAGCGATTGGGGGCTCGGCCGGCTTCGGTGTCGGTCAGCCCGGCCGGGTACGGTCCACCGGCCGCCAGCATCCTATCGACGCCTTTCCGTGAACCGCCTCCGGGGGCCCCAGGTGTGATCAATCAGGCACTTCTGGCCTAGCGGGGCGGGAACCAAACCCGAGGGTGTCACGATGCGTGACGGCATGCTCGCGCCCCGTGCCGGAGGGTGAGGGGCGCGGGGCGGGGCGGGTTCGGATTCGGTGGTGGTTCGGATCGGATGGTGCCGTGGCCTCACTCGTCCGGGCGGTTTCGCGGGCGGGATCACCCGCGAGGGTGAAGAGGAGTGGGTGAGGAGGGGTGGGTGATGTGCGCTCAGCGCGCCGCGGCCTCCGAGGGGGTGGCGACCAGGTGCTCCAGGCGGGTGAGGGCGATCCGGCGGAGTTCGTCGGACGCGATCAGCCGCTCCTCGTCCGGGTCGTTGGCGAGGCGGGTGCGGATGGAGGAGAGCACGGTGTCGAGCATCTCCTCCGGGGCGACCCCTTCCAGGCAGACCACGAAGACGTGGCCGAACCGGGCCTCGTACGCGGCGTGCGCGGCCCGCAGCGCGGTGTGCGCGGCCTGGCTTCCGGGAGCCCGCATGCCGAGCAGCGGCTGCGGCATCCAGCTCTCGTCCGCCAGCGCCTCGGTGAGGTCGGCCGGGCGGAGGTCGTAGGAGGCCTCGCTGGCGGCGGCCAGCAGGGACTCGATGTCGGGGTAGGGCCGGTGTGCGGTGAGCCGCAGGGCCCAGCGGTGGCTGCCGCAGCAGGCCAGCAGGGCCTCCTCGGCAGCGCCGGCGTCGGCTTCGTTGAAGCGGTGCAACCCGAGGAGGGTCGGCTCTGTTCTGACGTCGAGCCGCTGTGACGGGATGTCGCTGGCCAGCGGGTCCTCCTCGTGAGGGCGGGAAGGTGCCGGTGGAGTGGGGTGGTGAACGGGTGGGATGGGGGCTGCCGAGGGGCGCGTTGGCGCCGGTCGACCTGCGCCTCAAAGGTAGTTGAGCGGTCATCAGTTGGGGAGGGCGCGCGCCGAATTCATCCGGACGAGCTATCAAGTTGTGACGTTGACACCTGCGCGTCAGCGCCCTCCCCGCGTCCTGCCGCCGGCCGCGGCGCCGCCGTCCACCGAGGACCGGGCCGGGCCGGTCCGGTCCGCGGGACTCAGTCGCAGCGGGTGCCCGGGGCCGGCATCGTGCCCTCGGTCAGGTAGGCCTCCATGGCCCGGTCGATGCAGGTGTTGCCCTTCCCGAAGGCGCCGTGCCCCTCGCCGACCCGGGTGAGCAGGGTGGCGTTGGCGAAGCCCTTGGCCAGCGCCTCGGCCGAGGCGTACGGGGTGGCCGGGTCGCCGGTGCTGCCGACCACCAGGATCGGCGCGCTGCCCTCGGCCCGGACGGTGTGCGGCGTCTCCTGCGTCCTGAACGGCCAGTAGGCGCAGCCGGCCTCGCTGAAGTCGTCCACCGTGACGCCCCTGGACATCAGCGGCGCCTCGGCGAGCAGCCGGTCCACGGCGGCCCTGGCGTGCTCGGGGGTGGGCGCGGGGCGGGCGGCGTCGGCGCAGCCGATCGCGTTGTTGGCCTCGTCCACCGGGCTGTAGTGGCCGTCCGCGTCCCGGCCGTTGTAGTCGTCGGCGAAGGCCATCAGGTAGTCGCCCTTGTCGCGCACCATCGCCCAGCCGAGGGCGGCGCGCAGGTACTTCCAGGAGGTCGTCTCGTCGCCGTAGAGGAGCGAGATGGTGCCGGTCCAGGCCTGGTCGCGGCCGAGCTTGCGGCCGTCCTTGGTGGTCAGCGGGTGGTCGTACAGCCCGTCGAGGAAGTCGGCGGCCTTCTTGGCGGCCTTGGTGCCGTCCTTGCCGAGCGGGCACTCGTCGGCGTGGTTCTCCACGCAGTCGGCGGCGAAGCGCTCGAAGGACTTCTCGAAGCCGACCTGCTGGTCGACCCCGTGGTCCAGCCGGTCCTGGCCGGGGTCGACCGCGCCGTCCAGGATCAGCCGGCCGGTGTTCTTCGGGAATTCCTCGGCGTAGAGCGCGCCGAGGTACGTCCCGTAGGAGATGCCGAGGTAGTTGAGCTGCTTGTCGCCGACCGCGGCGCGCAGCACGTCCAGGTCGCGGGCGGTGTTGCGGGTGCCGACGAAGGGCAGCAGCCTGCCGGACCTGGCCTGGCAGGCGGCGGCGTGCTCGGTGGCCTGCTTGACGTGCTCGGCCTTGCGGACGGCCGGGTCGAGGGAGGCGTCCGTCTGGTTGACGGCGTCGTGCTGCTTGTCGTCGTAGCAGACGACCGGGGAGCTGTCGCCGGTGCCGCGGGGGTCGAAGCCGACCACGTCGAAGCGGTCGTGCAGGGTGCCGGCGAACTGCTTGGCGCCGTACTTGACCATCCCGACGCCGGATTCGCCGGGGCCGCCGGGGTTGACCATCAGCGAGCCGATCCGCTGGTCCGGCTTGGCGGCCGGGTACTTGACCAGCGCGAGGTCGAGGGCGTCGGTGGCCGGGGCGGCGTAGTCCAGCGGGACGTGCAGCGTGCCGCACCGCAGGCCGGATATGTCGATCTTGGCCTTCTCCGCCCGGGCGTCGGCCGGGCAGTCGGCCCAGGTGATCTGCTGGCCGTAGAAGGGCTTGAGTGCCGGGTCGGCCTCGCCGGTGGGCCTGGGCGTCGGTGTCGGGGTGGCCGTGGGGGTGGCGGCGGCGGGCGCGGTGGTGCCCGCGGCCCGGTCCTGGGCCGGCGCGGCGGTGTCGTCGCAGGCGGAGGCGAGGAGCAGGGTGCCTGCCGCCAGCGCGGTCAGCAGGACCCGTGGGCGGGCGGCCCGGAAGGTTCTCATCGCACGTGTGTACCACCGGGGGGTGACGTGTTCGATCTTGGCCCCTGCTCCGGGGCCGCCCGCCGGGCCGGGCTCAGGCGCGGTGGACCTTGTGGTTGGCGGCCTGCGCCCGGGGGCGGACCACCAGCAGGTCGATGTTCACGTGCGAGGGCCGGGTGACCGCCCACGCCACGGTGTCCGCGATGTCCTCCGAGGTGAGCGGTTCGGCCACGCCCGCGTACACGGCGGCGGCCTTCTCCTCGTCGCCGCGGAAGCGGGTGACCGCGAAGCCCTCGGACTTCACCATGCCGGGCGCGATCTCGATCACCCGGATCGGCTCCCCGCACAGCTCCAGCCGCAGCGTGGCGGCGATGGTGTGCGCGGCGTGCTTGGCGGCGACGTACCCGCCGCCGCCCTCGTACGCGGCCAGCGCGGCGGTCGAGGAGAGCACCAGCACCGTGCCGTCGCCGGTGGCCCGCAGGGCCGGCAGCAGGGCCTGCGTCACGTGCAGCACGCCGAGCACGTTCACCTCGTACATGGCCCGCCAGTCGGCCGGGTCCCCGTGCTCGACGCTCTCCGCGCCGATCGCGCCGCCGGCGTTGTTCACCAGGATGTCGACCCGGCCGACCGCGGCGGCGAAGGCGTCCACCGCGGCCCGGTCGGTGACGTCCAGGGTGACCGCGCGGGCCGAACCGCCCCGGGCGGCGATCTCCTCGGCCAGCGCCTCGACGCGGTCGGTGCGCCGGGCGGTCAGCACCACGTCGAAGCCCTCGGCGGCCAGCCGGCGGGCGGTCGCCGCGCCGATTCCGCTGCTGGCACCGGTGACCACGGCCACCTTCTGCTCGGTCATTGCCACTCCCTGGGGCTCATCGGTCGTTCACCCGATCATCTCAACCGCGTCGCCGCCGCGGCGGGCCGGCCAGGCCCTACATTGCGAGGACCCGCTCCCCAGCTCCGGAGGAGGCACCCCCGTGACAGCCGAACCGCGCCGCGCCGAGTCGGGTTTCGCGATCGAGCCGCTGTACGGCCCCGAGTCCCTGGCCGGCCGGGAGGCCGGCGCCCGGCTGGGCCGGCCGGGGGAGTACCCCTACACCCGGGGCGTCTATCCGACGATGTACACCGGCCGCCCCTGGACGATGCGCCAGTACGCGGGCTTCGGCACCGCCGCCGAGTCCAACGCCCGCTACCGGCAGCTGATCGCGGGCGGCGGCACCGGCCTCTCGGTCGCCTTCGACCTGCCCACCCAGATGGGCTACGACTCGGACGCGCCGCTCGCCGCCGGGGAGGTCGGCAAGGTGGGCGTCGCCGTGGACGGCGTCGAGGACATGGCGGTGCTGTTCGACGGCATCCCGCTCGGCGGGGTGTCCACCTCGATGACCATCAACGCGCCCGCCGCCCTGCTCCTGCTCCTCTACCAACTGGTCGGCGAGGCCCAGGGGGTGGCGCCGGCCGCGCTCACCGGCACGGTCCAGAACGACGTGCTGAAGGAGTACATCGCCCGCGGCACCTACATCTTCCCGCCGCAGCCCTCGCTGCGGCTGGTCGCCGACGTGTTCCGGTACTGCCGGGCCGAGATCCCGCGCTGGAACACCATCTCCATCTCCGGGTACCACATGGCCGAGGCCGGGGCCGATCCCGCGCAGGAGATCGCCTTCACGCTGGCCAACGGCATCGCCTACGTCCGCACCGCGATCGCCGCCGGGATGGCCGTGGACGACTTCGCCCCCCGGCTCTCGTTCTTCTTCGTGGCCCGCACGACGTTGCTGGAGGAAGTGGCCAAGTTCCGTGCGGCACGCAGGATTTGGGCCAGAATCATGCGCGACGTGTTCGGTGCCCGGAACCCGCGCTCGCAGATGCTGCGCTTCCACACCCAGACCGCCGGAGTGCAGCTCACGGCCCAGCAGCCCGAGGTCAACCTGGCCCGGGTCACCGTGCAGGCGCTCGCCGCGGTGCTCGGCGGCACCCAGTCGCTGCACACGAACAGCTACGACGAGGCGATCGCGCTGCCCACCGAGAAGGCCGCCCGGCTCGCCCTGCGCACCCAGCAGGTGCTCGCGTACGAGACCGACGTGACCGCCACCGTGGACCCGTTCGCCGGCTCCTACGCCGTCGAGTCGCTCACCGACGAGGTGGAGGCCGCGGCGCGGTCGCTGATGGACCGGATCGAGGAGCAGGGCGGCGCGGTGGCCGCGATCGAACGGGGCTACCAGAAGGGCGAGATCGAGCGCACCGCCTACCGGCTCCAGCAGGAGACCGACTCCGGGGAGCGGACGGTGGTCGGGGTCAACCGCTTCCGGTCGGACACGGAGGAGCCCTACCAGCCGCTGCGGGTGGACCCGGCGATCGAGGAGCGGCAGGCGCGGCGGCTGGCCCGGCTGCGGGCCGAGCGCTCCGCCGGCGCCGTCACCCGGGGGCTGGACGCGCTGCGCCGCACCGCCGAGGGGACGGGGAACGTGCTGTACCCGATGAAGGAGGCGCTGGCCGCCCGCGCCACCGTCGGCGAGGTGTGCGACGCGCTGCGCGGAGTGTGGGGGACGTACTCCCCGGTGGAGCGCTTCTGACGTCCTGCTGAACGGCCGTCAACCCGTCGGTGTCGTCGGGGAAGTGGCGGGCCGTGACCGTCGGCCGGGGTGGTCGTTGCACAGGGCACGCAACCCGGGGAAGGCGGCTGAAACAAGATGTCATACCCACGTGTCCGGCCGGTATGCACCCATCCGGGGACTAGTTTTCCGGAAGTCGGGCCAAATCCCCCCAACAGGCCTACGATTGGCGAGATGAACCGTCCTGAGCCCGCTCAGCCGGGCACCACTCTCGCCGTCCCACGCCCCGCCGCCGATCTGCGCGACCGGGTCCGGGCGCTGGAGCCCGAGCTGATCGCCTTCCGTCGTGATCTGCACCGGCACCCGGAGCTGGGCCGCCAGGAGTTCCGAACCACCGGGCTGCTGCGCGACCGGCTGGCGGCCGCCGGGCTCGAACCCCGGGTGCTGCCCGGCGGCACCGGCATGCTCGTCGACATCGTCCCGCCCGGCACCGCCCCGGGGACGGAGTTCCTGGCCTTCCGCGCCGACATCGACGCGCTGCCGATCGACGACGCCAAGACCGACGTGCCGTACCGCTCCACCGTCCCCGGCCGGGCCCACGCCTGCGGCCACGACGTGCACACCTCGGTGCTGCTCGGCACCGGCCTGGTGCTGGCCGAGGCCGCCCGCGCCGGTGAGCTGCGCCGCCCCGTCAGGCTGGTGTTCCAGCCCGCCGAGGAGGTGATGCCGGGCGGCGCGCTGGACGTCATCAAGGCCGGCGGGATGGCGGGTGTCGGGCGGATCTTCGCGGTGCACTGCGACCCGAAGGTGGAGGTCGGCCGGATCGCCCTGCGGGTCGGGGCGATCACCTCGGCCTGCGACCGCCTGGTGCTGCACCTGGACGGTCCCGGCGGGCACACCGCCCGTCCGCACCTGACCACGGACCTGGTCACCGCGGTCGCCAGGACGGCCGCCGACCTCCCGGGGGCGCTGGCCCGCCGGATGGACCCGCGCTGGGGCGTCAGCCTGGTCTGGGGGCGGATCGCCTCCGGCTCCGCGCCCAACGTCATCCCGCAGCACGCCGAGCTGGAGGGCACCGTCCGCTGCCTGGAGCTGGACGGCTGGCGGGAGGCGCCGGACCTGCTGCACGAGCTGATCGCCAAGCTGTCCGAGACCCACCGGGCCAAGTGGACGCTGGACTACCACCGCGGGGTGCCGCCGGTGGTGAACGAGGCGGTCTCGGTCGCCCTGCTGGACGGGGCGATGCACGCCCGCTTCGGCGGGGACGGCGCCGTGGTGGTGGAGGGCACCGAGCAGAGCCTGGGCGGCGAGGACTTCTCCTGGTACCTGGAGCACGCCCCGGGCGCGCTGGCCCGGCTCGGCGTCCGCGCCCCCGGCGACGCCACGGTCCGGGACCTGCACCAGGGCCGGTTCGACGTGGACGAGCGGGCGATCGGCATCGGCGTGGAACTGTTCTCGGCGCTGGCCCTGGAGGCGGACGGCAGCTGACGGCAGGTCCGGGGGCGGTGCGGCCGGAGCGAAGCGGAACGGCCGGATCCGGGGTCCCGTCGGGGTTACGTAAACTGACCGAACCGACCTCGGATCACCGTCCGCGCGGGGGATAGAGCCCCGGGGAGAACATCAGACCACGGTTTGATAACAACCCGTATGCTCCGGCACCCCGTAACACAACCGTGTTCTACGCGCGTTACGGTGGCGTCCGACCACGCCAAACGGTTGCGTGTAGAAGGAGATATCCCCTTGCGCCGTTCAATGAAGCTCGCCGCGGTTGTGCTCTCGGGTTCCCTGGGCATGGCCTCGCTCGCCGCTTGCGGCGCAAAGAGCACCGACTCCTCCTCCTCCGGCTCGGGCGACGGTTCGCTCAAGGTCGGCATGGCCTACGACATCGGTGGCCGCGGCGACCAGTCGTTCAACGACTCCGCCGCCCGTGGCCTCGACAAGGCCAAGTCCGAGCTGGGCGTCGGCGTGACCGAGGCCGAGGCCAAGCAGGGCGAGGCCGAGGCCGACAAGGAGACCCGTCTCAAGAACCTGATCGACGCGGGTTACAAGACGATCATCGCGGTCGGCTTCGTCTACCAGCCGGCGGTCAACAAGATCGCCAAGGACAACCCGACGGTCAAGTTCGCGATCATCGACTCGAACGACAAGGACCAGCCGGCCAACGTCACCTCGCTGCTCTTCGCCGAGCAGGAGGGCTCGTACCTGGCCGGTGTCGCCGCCGCGAACAAGTCGAGGGCCAAGCACGTCGGCTTCATCGGCGGTGTGCAGTCCGAGCTGATCAAGAAGTTCGAGGCCGGTTACACGGCGGGTGTGAAGTCCGTCGACCCGAGCATCACGGTCGAGACCACCTACCTGACCACCCCGCCGGACTTCACCGGCTTCGCCTCGCCCGACAAGGGCAAGGAGGCCGCGCAGGGTCAGCTCGACAAGGGCGCGGACGTCATCTACACCGCCGCCGGCTCCTCCGGCAACGGCGCCATCGAGGCCGTCGCCAACAAGTCGGGCGCCCTGGCCATCGGTGTCGACTCCGACCAGGCCAGCCAGCCGGCCCTGGCGAAGTACAAGAACAGCATCCTGACCTCGATGGTCAAGAACGTCGACACCGCGGTGTTCTCGTACGTCCAGTCCGTCAAGCAGGGCCAGAGCCCGACCGGCGTCAAGCTGTTCGACCTGAAGGCCGAGGGCGTCTCGCTCGCCACCACCGGCGGCAAGATCGACGACATCCAGGACAAGCTGAAGGTCGCCGCCGACGCGATCAAGTCCGGCGCCACCACCATTCCGACCGCGCCGGTCAAGTAAGCACCGCGCGTCCCGGACGCCGCAGAGCCCGCCGCCTGCCCGGCAGGGCGACGCATCCACACAGTTCACGGGAGGGGCCCGGCAGGGTGCGCTCAACGCGTACCCCCGGGCCCCGTTCCGTCTCTCCGTTCCCCCTTGGCCCTCCGAGCGCAACGACGCGCCTCCAGACCACCAGGAGACCGCCATCACCGCATCCGACCCCGTCCCCCTGCGCAAGGACGGCACCCCCAGCGCGGGGACGGCGACACCGGCCGTCGAACTGCGCGGCATCACCAAGCGCTTCCCGGGTGTCGTGGCCAACCACGACATCAACCTCACCGTCCGCACCGGGACCGTGCACGCCCTGATGGGTGAGAACGGCGCCGGCAAGTCGACGCTGATGAAGATCCTCTACGGCATGCAGAAGCCGGACGAGGGCACCATCGCGATCAACGGCGAGCCGTGCGAGTTCAACACCCCCGGCGACGCCATCTCCCGCGGCGTCGGCATGGTGCACCAGCACTTCATGCTCGCCGACAACCTCACGGTGTGGGAGAACGTCGTCCTCGGCGGCGAGAAGCTCCACGGCATCGGTGCCAGGGCGAAGGCGAAGATCAAGGAGATCTCCGACCAGTACGGCCTGGGCGTGCGCCCGGACGTCCTGGTCGAGGACCTCGGCGTCGCCGACCGCCAGCGCGTCGAGATCCTCAAGGTGCTGTACCGCGGCGCCAAGATCCTGATCCTCGACGAACCCACGGCCGTGCTCGTCCCGCAGGAGGTCGACGCGCTGTTCGACAACCTGCGCGAGCTCAAGTCCGAGGGCGTCACCGTCATCTTCATCTCGCACAAGCTGCACGAGGTGCTCGCGGTGGCCGACGCGATCAGCGTCATCCGGCGCGGCACCACGGTCGGCGACGCCGACCCGAAGGCCGTCACCGCCCGGCAGCTCGCCGAGCTGATGGTCGGCGCCGAGCTGCCCTCCCCGGAGAGCCGCGAGTCGACCGTCACCGACGCCGTGATGCTCGACGTCGAGGGCCTGCGGATCGCCAAGACCGACGCCGAGGGCATCGAGCGCGTCGTCCTCGACGACATCTCGCTGCGCATCCACAAGGGCGAGATCCTGGGCATCGCCGGTGTCGAGGGCAACGGCCAGGCCGAGCTGGTCGAGGCCGTCATGGGGATGCTGCCGCTGAACGCCGGCACCGTCACCCTGGACGGCAAGGACCTCTCCGGCACCCTGACCCGGGCCCGCCGCGAGGCCGGCATCGGCTACATCCCCGAGGACCGCCACAAGCACGGCCTGCTGCTGGAGGCCCCGCTCTGGGAGAACCGCATCCTCGGCCACGTCACCGAGGCGCCCAACTCCAAGGGCGTGCTGCTCGACCCGGCCGCCGCCCGCACGGACACCTGGCGGATCGTCGAGGAGTACGACGTCCGCACTCCCGGCATCGAGGTCACCGCGGCCTCGCTCTCCGGCGGCAACCAGCAGAAGCTGATCATCGGCCGCGAGATGAGCCACCAGCCCAAGCTGCTGATCGCCGCCCACCCCACCCGCGGTGTGGACGTCGGCGCGCAGGCGCAGATCTGGGAGCACATCCGGGTCGCCCAGCGGGCCGGCCTGGCCGTCCTGCTGATCTCCGCCGACCTGGACGAGCTGATCGGCCTGTCCGACACCATCCGGGTCATCTACCGCGGCCGCCTGGTCGCCGACGCCGACCCGGCCACCGTCACCGCCGAGGACCTCGGCACCGCGATGACCGGTGCCGCCAGCGGCCACCTGGAGTCCGAGCCGGAGGCCGTCGCCGAGGCGCAGGCCGTCGCGGCCGAGGGCACCGAGGCCGAGGCCGGGCACCAGCCCACCGACACCGCCGACGACCCGCAGGCGGGGGAGTAACCCATGACCAGTCCCAACCCCGCCGCCGCGAAGCCCGGCCTGGCCCAGCGGTTCAGCGGTGAGCGGATCGTGCTCGCGCTGGCGGCGCCGGTGCTCGCGGTCCTGCTCTCCATCGCGATCTGTTCCGTCCTGCTGGCGACTTCGGGCAAGAACCCGTTCGACGCCTGGAACGTGATGATCACGTACGCCGGCAAGTCGGACGGCCAGGTGGGCATCCTCAACCGGTCCACCACCTACTACCTGGCCGCCGCGGCCGCCGCGTTCGGGTTCCGGATGAACCTGTTCAACATCGGCGTCGAGGGCCAGTACAAGGTCGCGGCACTGTTCGCGGCCTTCGTCGGCGCCAAGGTGGACCTGCCGGCCTTCATCCAGATCCCGCTGCTGCTGGTCACGGCCATGCTGGTCGGCGGTCTGTACGCGAGCATCGCCGGTCTGCTGAAGGTCTACCGCGGCGTCAGCGAGGTCATCTCGACCATCATGCTGAACTCGATCGCGACCGCGATCATCGGTCTGCTGCTCGTCCCCGGCATCTTCGCGCCGAAGACCAGCGGCACCACCAACTCGATCCAGACCGAGCCGATCTCGCAGTCCAGCCACTTCTTCTCGCTGGAGACGGCCGGCGGAACGCTCTGGGGCTTCATCTTCGTCGCCGCCCTGGTCGGAGTGGTCTTCCAGTTCGTGCTGACCCGCACCCGCTTCGGCTTCGACCTGCGCGCCACCGGCCGCTCGGAGTCCGCGGCGACCGCCTCCGGCGTGAACGTCAAGCGCATGGTGGTCATCTCGATGGTGGTCTCCGGAGCCATCGCCGGTCTGATCGGCCTGCCGGAGCTGCTGCAGAACTCGTACTACTTCGGCCAGAGCTTCCAGCCCGGTCTGGGCTTCCTGGGCATCTCGATCGCCCTGCTCGGCCGGAACAGCCCGATCGGCATGGCCTTCGCGGCGCTGCTGTTCGCGTTCCTGGACGTCACCGGCTCGGTGCTGCCGCTCCAGGGCGGCTTCCCGTTCGAGATCGTCGACGTCATGAAGGGCACCATCGTCATCTGCGTCGTCGTCGCGTACGAGCTGGTGCGCCGCTACGGCCTGAAGCGTCAGCAGCAGAAGGTCGGCGCCCAGCTCGCCGCCCAGGCTGCCGCGAACAGTGAGAAGAAGGAGGTGTCCGCATGAGCACGGCAACGGCTGCCCGTCCGAAGGCGTCGGGCGCACCCGCGAAGAAGCGCAAGCTGTCCTGGCCGGTCGTCCTGCTCCTGATCGCGGGCGCCCTGGTGCTGTTCTCCGCCGTGGGCCTGGCCACCGGCAACCACTCGCTGACCTCCTCCGGGCAGGTCACCGCCGCGCTCGGCGCCGCCGTGCCGATCGGCATGGCCGGTCTGGGCGGTCTCTGGTCCGAGCGGGCCGGTGTGGTCAACATCGGTCTCGAAGGCATGATGGTCGCCGGCACCTTCTGCGGCGCCTGGGCGGGCTACCTGGTCAACCCGTGGGTCGGCCTGCTGGCCGGCATGCTGGGCGGGGCGGTCGGCGGCCTGCTGCACGCGGTCGTCACGGTCACCTTCGGCGTCGACCACATCGTCTCCGGCGTCGGCATCAACCTGCTGATCCCCGGCATCTGCGCGTACGTCAACCGGATCTACTACAAGGACTACGTCTCGGTCGGTGCCGGCCAGAACCAGTCCCCGCCGGCGGACCCGCTGCCGTACATCACCGTCCCGGGCCTGTCCTCCGGGCTGAAGAGCATCGAGAGCCACCACTGGTTCTTCGTCTCGGACGTCGCGGGCGTGCTCGGCGGCCTGGTCACCAACATCTCGGTGGTCGTGCTGCTGGCCGGCGCGCTGATCGTGGTCAGCTACTTCGTGCTCTGGCGCACGGTGTTCGGCCTGCGGCTGCGCTCCTGCGGTGAGAACCCCACCGCCGCCGAGTCGCTGGGCGTCAACGTCTACAAGTACAAGTACCTCGCGGTCATCGCCTCCGGCGCCTTCGCCGGCCTCGGCGGGGCGTACCTCTCGCTGGTCGCGGCGCACTTCTACAAGGACGGCCAGACCCTCGGCCGCGGCTTCATCGGCCTCGCCGCGATGATCTTCGGCAACTGGATGCCCGGCGGCCTCGCCATGGGCGCCGGCCTGTTCGGCTTCACCGACAGCCTCCAGCTGCGCGACCCGGAGTCGGTGCACGTGCTGATCCTGATCGTCGGCATCGCGATGATCCTGTTCGCGCTCTGGCAGCTGTACCGCCGCAAGTACACCGCGACGGTGGTCTCCTTCGTGGTGGCCGGCGGCCTGATCGCCTGGTACTCGCTGACCGACGAGGTGCAGCGCCCGCTGATCGTCGCCACGCCGTACCTGATCACCCTGGTGGTGCTCTCGCTGGCCTCGCAGCGCCTGCGGATGCCCAAGGCGGACGGCCAGATCTACCGCAAGGGCCAGGGCAAGTGACCACCCCCGCGCCTGCGGCGCCGCCCGCGATCGACTGGGAGCTGCTGCGCGCGGCGGCGCGCGAGGCCATGGGCCGCGCGTACGCGCCGTACAGCAGGTTCCCGGTCGGCGCGGCCGCCCTGGTGGACGACGGCAGGGTGGTCACCGGCTGCAACGTCGAGAACGCCTCGTACGGGCTCGGGCTGTGCGCCGAGTGCGGGCTGGTGTCCGCGCTGCACTCCTCCGGCGGCGGCCGGCTGGTCGCCTTCACCTGCGTGGACGGCGCCGGCGAACTGCTGATGCCGTGCGGGCGCTGCCGCCAACTGCTGTACGAGCACGGCGGGCCGGGGCTGCTGGTCGAACTGGCCTCGGGCGTGAAGCCGATGAGCGAGGTCCTTCCCGACGCGTTCGGGCCGGAGCGGCTCTAAGGGCCCGGTTGGCCCTAGCCGCAGCAATTGTTACGCGCGTAGAGTGTCGCGAGTGGGCCGGAACCCGGTCATCTCGCGACACTCTTCGCTTTTGAAACCCCTCTTGGAGCACGCATGGACGCCATCTCCGTCATCAGGACCAAGCGCGATCGCGGAGAGCTGAGCGACGCTCAGATCGACTGGGTCATCGACGCCTACACCCGCGGTGAGGTCGCCGACGAGCAGATGTCCGCGCTGGCGATGGCGATCCTGTTGAACGGGATGAAGCCGCGCGAGATCAGCCGCTGGACCGACGCCATGATCCGCTCCGGCGTCCGGATGGACTTCTCCTCGCTGCCGCTGCCCACCAGCGACAAGCACTCCACCGGCGGCGTCGGCGACAAGATCACCCTGCCGCTCGCCCCGCTGGTCGCCGCCTGCGGCGCCGCCGTCCCCCAGCTGTCCGGCCGCGGCCTCGGCCACACCGGCGGCACCCTGGACAAGCTGGAGTCCATCCCCGGCTGGCGCGCCCTGCTCTCCAACGAGGAGATGATGGACGTGCTGGGCTCCGCCGGCGCGGTGATCTGCGCCGCGGGCGACGGCCTCGCGCCGGCCGACAAGAAGCTGTACGCGCTGCGCGACGTCACCGGCACCGTCGAGGCCATCCCGCTGATCGCCTCCTCGATCATGTCGAAGAAGATCGCCGAGGGCACCGGCGCGCTGGTCCTGGACGTCAAGGTCGGCTCCGGCGCGTTCATGAAGAACCTGGACGACGCCCGCGAACTCGCCCGCACCATGGTCGGCCTGGGCACCACCGCCGGGGTCAACACCGTCGCGCTGCTCACCGACATGTCCACCCCGCTCGGCCTCACCGCGGGCAACGCGCTGGAGGTCCGGGAGTCCCTGGAGGTGCTCGCGGGCGGCGGCCCGGCCGACGTCGTCGAGCTGACCCTCGCGCTCGCCCGCGAGATGCTCGCCGCGGCCGGCGTGCAGGGCAAGGACCCGGCGGACGCGCTGCGCGACGGCTCCGCGATGGACCACTGGCGCCGCATGATCGCCGCCCAGGGCGGCGACGTCGACGCCCCGCTCCCGGTCGCCCGCGAGCAGCACGTCATCCCGGCGCCCGCCTCCGGCGTGCTCACCGCCCTGGACGCCTACGCGATCGGCGTCTGCGCCTGGCGCCTGGGCGCCGGCCGCGCCCGCAAGGAGGACCCGGTCCAGGCCGGCGCCGGCGTCGAGATGCACGCCAAGCCCGGCGACACCGTGGTGGCCGGCCAGCCCCTGCTGACCCTGCACACCGACACCCCGGAGCGCTTCGACTACGCCGTCGAGGCCCTGGCCGGCGGCATCGAGGTCGCCCCGGCGGGCACGGCCTTCACCCCGAACCCGATCGTCCTCGACCGCATCGCCTGAGCGTCCTGAGGTCTGCTCACGTATGCCGGATCAGGCGTACGTGAGCAGACCGCTGGTGTCGAGCGTCCAGGGACCGACGGCGATCCTGTCGCCGAAGACGAACTTCTCCCGGGCCTCGTAGCCGGGTTCCGAGTGCACGATGCCCGTGCCCGTGCGGGGATCGACGAGCAGGTAGAACGGAATCCCCATGGCCGAGTAGTCGCGAACCTTGTCGTGGTAGTCGTTCTCGGGGTTCGACTTGGAGACGACTTCCACGACCAGCAGCACCTCGTGCGGGAGGACCGCCCGCTGTTCGCCCTCCAGGGTCGCCTCGGGGAACACCATCAGGTCCGGGTTGCGCAGTTGGCCGAGCCCCGCGTCCTGGAGATCCGCACCGTGATACGCGATGTGACCGGGGTGGGTGGCCGACAACTGGGCGTTGATCTGTCGGGAGAGGCGCAGCACGGCGAGTTCGTGACGCTTCACGGGCGACATCATCATGACGATCTGGCCGTCGGCGATCTCGATCTTCCCTATCCCCGGCACCTTCGGCAGCTGATCCGCGATCTCGAGCAGCCTGGCGTACACAGCAGGATCGATGCTCATGTTCCGGAGTGTATCCGTGGCGGCTGTCAAGCGTTCGCGACCGTTCGGCGGGCCGCGTGGGCCCGGTGGGTGGCGTAGAGGGTGACGGCGGCGGCGAGGGTCATGGCGGCGAGCCCGACGGTGGCGGCGCCGGGCCAGCCGGTGGCGTGGTAGGCGTCGGCGCCGAGGGTGCCGCCGAGGCTGTTGCCGAGGTAGTAGGCGATCAGGTAGAGGGCGGAGGCCTGGGCGCGGCCCTCGGTGGCGGTGCGGCCGACCGAGGAGGAGGCGGTGGCGTGGCCGGCGAAGAAGCCGGCGGTGATCAGGACCAGGCCGAGCAGGGCGCAGACCAGGGACTCGGCGAGGGAGAGCAGCAGGCCGGCCGCGGTCACGCCGATGGAGACGTAGAGGGCGCCGCGCCGGCCGAGGCGGCCGGAGAGCCGGCCGGCCGCGGCGGAGGTGCCGGTGCCGACCAGGTAGACCACGAAGATCGAGGCGGCGATCGACTCCGGCAGGTGGAACGGCGCGGAGATCAGCCGGTAGCCGACGGTGTTGTAGACCGCGCCGAACACGGCCATGAACAGCATCCCGAGCGCGTACAGCCGCACCAGCAGCGGGTTGCGCAGGTGCCGTCCGACGGTCCGGGCGAGCGCGCGGGCGTCCACCGGGGCGGGGGTGAAGTGCCGGGCCGCGGGGATCAGCAGCCGGAAGGCGAGCGTGGCGAGCAGGGCGAGGACGGCGGAGGCGGCGAGGCCCCAGCGCCAGCCGAGTCCGGCGGCGGTCCAGCCGGAGAGCAGCCGGCCGCCCATTCCGCCGATGCTGTTGCCGGCCACGTACAGGCCCATCGCGGAGGGCAGCGCACCGGGGTGGACCTCCTCGGCGAGGTAGGCCATGGCGGTGGCGGGGAGCCCGGCGAGGGCGGCGCCCTGGAGGACCCGCAGGGTGACGAGGGCGGTGAGGTCCGGCGCGAAGGGCAGGGCGAGCGCGAGGGCGGAGGCGGCGAGGGTGGAGGCCGTCATCACCGCGGTGCGGCCGTACTTGTCGGAGAGCGCGCTGGCCGGGAGCAGCCCGAGGGCGAGGCCGAGGGTGGCGGCGGAGGCCGTCCAGCTGGCCTGGCCGGGGGTGAGGTCGAGGTCGGCCGAGAGGATCGGCAGCAGGCCCTGGGTGGAGTAGAGCAGGACGAAGGTCGCGACCCCGGCGGCGAACAGGGCGAGGTTGGCGCGGCGGAAGTCGCGCTGGCCGGGGCGGTGGCGGTCGTCCGCGGTGGCGGCGGAGGGGGCGGTGGCGGGGGCATCCGGGGTGGTCACGGATGCCCCGGTATCGGCGGGCTGCATGTCGTCGACCGTAGGCCTGGCGCCGTTGATGCGTCCAATGCATGGAGCGTGGATGATCGATGCACTGGCGTATGAGTCGAGGTGGTGGCGCGATGTCCGGTCCGGAGTCGGCGGACGGCGGCGAGCAGCGGTACCGGGTGGCCGAGTTGGGCCCGCGGGAGCCGGCGGTGCTGCTGGCGCCCCGGCTGGCCCGGTTCGCGGCGGTGGCCCGGCTGGAGCACGTGACCCAGGCGGCCGCGCTGCTCGGGGTGCCGCAGCCGACGCTGTCGCGCTCGGTGGCCCGGCTGGAGGAGGAGCTGGGGGTGGACCTGCTGGCCCGTCAGGGCCGTACGGTGCAGCTGACCCGGGCGGGCCGGTTGCTGCTGGCCTCGGTGGAGCGGGCGCTGGCCGAGGTCGAGCGCGGTGCGGCGGCGGCCCGGGCGGAGGCGGACCCGGAGGCGGGCCTGGTGGCCTTCGGCTTCCTGCACACGATGGGGCCGGACGCGGTGCCGGCGCTGCTGCGCGGCTTCCGCGCGGCGCACCCGCGGGTGCGGTTCCAGCTGGTGCAGGACTACGGCGCGGCGATGCTGGAGCGGCTGCGGGCCGGGGAGTTGGACCTCTGTCTGGTCGCGCCGCTGCCGGAGGACCCGGCGTTCGCCGCCCGCCCGCTGGACGAGCAGCGGCTGCACCTGGTCGTCCCGGCGGACCACCGGCTGGCCGGGCGGCGGCGGATCCGGCTGGCGGAGGTGGCCGAGGAGCCGTTCGTCGGGCTGGAGCAGGGGTACGGGCTGCGCGCGATCACGGACGGCTTCTGCGCGCAGGCCGGGTTCGTCCCCCGGCTGGCGTTCGAGGGGGAGGAGGCGGAGACGCTGCGCGGGCTGGTGGCGGCCGGGCTGGGGGTGGCGCTGCTGCCGCCGGCCCTGGTGCCGCGACCGGGGGTGGTGGAGCTGGAGGTGACGGCGCCGCGCACCCGCCGGGCGATCGGGCTGGCCTGGGCGGCGGGGCGGCCGCTGACCCCGCCGGCGCGGACCTTCCGGGACTTCGTGCTGTCCCGGCGGGGGCGGCTGCTGCAGCACGACTGACGCCCGCTCGGCGGCGGTCCGGCGTTTTGGCGGATCGTATGGACCGGGCGGTGGAATTCCGCGTGGAGTTTGGACCATCCGGTGGTGTTCGCGGTGGTCGGTCTACGCGCGTAGGGGCTATATTTCCGCAATGGAACAGCAGATCCCCGTCACCACCGCGGGCACCGGCCCGCGCATCCCCACCGCCGACCAGATCCGCCGCGCGCCGAAGGTCCTCCTGCACGACCACCTGGACGGCGGGCTGCGCCCGGAGACCGTGGTCGAGCTGGCCGCCGCCTGCGGCTACCAGGGCCTGCCCACCACCGACGCCAAGGAGCTCGGCGAGTGGTTCCGCGAGGCCGCCGACTCCGGCTCGCTGGTCCGCTACCTGGAGACCTTCGCGCACACCTGCGCCGTGATGCAGACCCGTGAGGCGCTGATCAAGGTCGCCGCGGACTGCGCCGAGGACCTGGCCGCCGACGGCGTCGTGTACGCCGAGGTCCGCTACGCCCCCGAGCAGCACCTGGAGGCCGGGCTGAGCCTCGACGAGGTCGTCGAGGCCGTCCAGGAGGGCTTCCGCCTCGGCGAGGCCAACGCCCGCGCAGCCGGCCACCGGATCCGCATCGGCACCCTGATCACCGCGATGCGGCACGCCGCCCGCTCGCAGGAGATCGCCGAACTGGCCAACCGCCACCGGGACTCGGGCGTCGTCGGCTTCGACATCGCCGGTGCCGAGGCCGGCTACCCGCCCACCCGCCACCAGGCCGCCTTCGACTACCTCAAGGGCGAGAACAACCACTTCACCATCCACGCGGGCGAGGCCTTCGGCCTGCCGTCGATCTGGGAGGCCCTGCAGTGCTGCGGCGCCGACCGGCTCGGCCACGGCGTGCGGATCGTCGACGACATCACGGTCGGCGAGGACGGCACGGTCGAGCTCGGCCGGCTGGCCGCGTACGTGCGCGACAAGCGCATCCCGCTGGAGATGTGCCCGACCTCCAACATCCAGACCGGCGCCGCGGCCTCGTACGCCGAGCACCCGATCGGGCTGCTCAGCCGGCTGAAGTTCCGGGTCACCGTGAACACCGACAACCGGCTGATGAGCGGCACCAGCATGAGCCGGGAGTTCGGCCACGTGGTGGAGGCCTTCGGCTACACCCTGGGCGACCTGGAGTGGTTCACCGTGAACGCGATGAAGTCCGCGTTCCTGCCCTTCGACGAGCGGCTGGCGATGATCAGCGACGTGATCAAGCCGGGCTACGCCGAGCTGAAGGCGGAGTGGCTGTTCAGCGCGGGCACCGGCGGCAACTGAGCCGCCGGGGCGGTGCCCCGGGCCCGCCCGGTCGGATGAACGCCGTGTTCCCGCAGGAGAGTTGGCGTTCATCCGACTACTCACTCGGGTGAGTGAACGCCCTTTGGTTCCCGGGTGACCGGCTCACTACGGTGTGCCCGTCATTGCCGATACGGCTCGGCGGCGGTCGCCCGTCCGTCGGTCCCGTGCGTGAAGTCGGCCACCGACGAGGACCCAAAGGGGACCCACCATGAAGCAGGCTCTCAAGGCCGCGGGCACCGCGGCGCTCGGCATCGCCATCGCGGCGGTCGGCGCCGGTACCGCCTCCGCGGCCGACGGCCAGGCGGCCGGCGGCCTCGGGCTGCCCACCGGCGCGCTGACGAACCCGGCGGTGACCGGTGCGGTCACCGACACCGCCGCCAAGCTGCCCGCCACCGGCAAGGTGACCGAGACGCTGGGCACCCTCGCCCCGAGCGTGGGCAAGGCCGTCCCGGCCGGGGAGACCCCGCTGGCCGGCGTCACCCAGCAGCGTGCCGCCCTCCCGACCGTCCCGGGTCTGGACAAGACCCCGATCGGCGCGCTGACCAGCACCCTGCCGGCCCTCCCCGGCCTGACCGGCTGAAGTCCGGGGCGCGCCCGACCGGCACGCCCCGGCCCACGGCACGGGGGGAGGGCGGAGAGGACAAAGGGCATGGGGGGGGGGGAAAGAGGGGGGAAGGGAAAGGGGGAGGAGGGGGGAGGGAGGGAGGGAGGGGGAGAAGAAGGGGAGGGGGAGGAGGGAAGATCACCGGGGCGGGGGGGCCGTCGCCGTCCGCCGGGCCGCCGGGCTCACGGCTCCTGGGGGAGCAGCAGCCAGAGGGCCAGGTAGAGGAGGAACTGGGGGCCGGGCAGCAGGCAGGAGAACAGGAAGATCAGCCGGACGGTCCACGGGGTCAGGCCGAAGCGTTCGGCGATCCCGGCGCAGACGCCGGCGATGACGCGGTTGTGGCGGGGACGGGCGAGGCGCGCGGTCATGGTCTTCTCCGTGTGGTGGCGGCCCGGTCCGGCCGGTCCGGCGGGCTGCTTCCATACTCCGTCGCCGGCGGCCCCCGGTCCTCCGTCCGGCAGGTGATTCTCCGCCCCGAAGGGTCACCGGGTAGGCGTAGCCGGACGTCGGGGTAGCCCTCAGGGTGACCCCGAGGGCCGAGGGCCGGAACGTGCGCCCGGGCCCGTCCGAAGGGGCCCGGCCGGCTCGGTAGGATGCTGCCGATCGCAGTCGGCCGGGGGGCGGACGAAGAGCCCGACTTCGTTGTGGAACAACCTCTCGCGCAAGCGATTTCACGTCCTGATGGGTTCTGTCCCGCATTCTCTCGTGAGGTTGAATTGCGCATTCGGCATCGCAGATTCCTGACCGCGACCGCCGCCGTCACGCTGGCCTCCGGCCTGGCCGCCGTCGAGGGCCCGGCCGTCCTCGCCGCGCCGCAGGCCGTCGCGGTGGTCCCGGGCACCCGGACCCGTCCCTCGCCGGTCACGATCACCTTCGGGGGCCTTCCCGGCACCGTCACGGCGGGTGGCCCGGCGGTGGAGTTCACCGCGACGCTCCGGAACACCGCGGACCACCGGCTGGACGTCCCGTCCTCGTTCTTCGGCCTCGCGGACACCGGTGTGGGTGTCGGCGTTGGCGTCGGCGCCGACGCCGGGCAGGGCCACTTCAGGCTGGAGTACCGGTCGCCCGGCGCCGCCCAGTGGCAGGACGCCAGGGTGAACGCCGCGGGGACCGGCGCCCGCTGGGCGCTCGACCAGCCCGCCGCGCTGTCGCTGGCGGCCGGCGCCGAGGCCGTCTACCGGCTGCGGCTCACCGTCACCGCCGACGCCCCTGCCGGGCGGGTGACGCCGGGCTTCGACTCCGTGGTCTCGGACCCGGCCCTGCCGCCGGAGCAGCGCACCACCGGTGCGGAGAGCGGCCACCCGGACCTGGTCGTCGCCCCGGCGGCGGCGCCGACCACCGTGCCGACCGCGGCGCCGGCCACCCCGGCGGCCACCGTGGAGGTCGGGTTCGAGGGCGTGCCCACCTCGTTCACGGTGGGCGGGGAGGCGAAGCCGTTCACGCTGGTCCTCACCAACCGGAGTGGCAAGGACCTGCGGGTCGTGCCCGCGGCCGTGTTCCAGGGGGCGGCCGAACTCCCTTCGAGCACCGTCAAGTTCGAGTTCCGTGCCGTCGACGGGCAGTGGCGGGAGGCCACCCTGGCCGACAGCCCGGGGCACCCGGCCTGGCTGTGCCTCGGGCTGCGGACCGGGGACCGGGACGCCGACGTCATCGCGCTGGCGAAGGGCGGGAGCCGCACCGTCGAGGTCCGGCTGGCCTTCACCAGGGACGCGCCGATCCTGTTCGAGTCCCTGGTCGCCGTCGCGGACACCCTGCCGGAGCCGGGCGAGAGCGCGGCCGAGGCGGTCGGCGCCGCGGCCGACTTCATCACCGTGCCCGCGACGGGTCCCACCGCCAGGGCCGCTCCGGCGTTCCAGGAACCCGCCCCGGGCCCGGAGGCGCCGGAGCCGTCCGCCGCCCCGGTCGTCCCGGCGGCGGCTCCCCCGATGGCGCCGAGCCCGGCGACGGGCGGCTCGCGGACGGTGGCCGCCCCGGCCACCGACACCCGGCTGGCCTCCACCGGTGGCGGCACGGCCGCGGAGCCGATGGCGATCACCGGGGCGACCGCGATCGCCATGGGCGTCGGCACCCTGGTGGTGGCGCGGCGCCGCAACCGGCTGCGGGGCGGTGCCGGGAACCGGCCCTGACGTGCCGGAAGGCCCGTCCGCCCCCGCTGTCGTGCGGGGACGGGCGGGCCTTCCGGTGCGTACGGGCCGGTGGCGCGGTCAGCCGACCGGGTTCTGCGGCGGCTGCGGCTGCGCGTACGGGTTGTCCGCCACCGGCTGCGGGGGGACGCCCGGCTGGTACGGCGCGCCGCCCTGCGGCGGGGCGGGCGGAGCGGCCTGCGGCGCGACCGGGGGAACCGGGGCGCCGGCCGGCGGCGGGACGGGCGCGCCCGGCTGCTGGGCGTACGGGGTCTGCGGGGCGTTCGGGTTGAACGGGGCCTGCGGGGCGTTGGGGTTGAACGGCGCGTTCGGGTTGAAGGCCCCCTGCGGCGCGTTGGGGTTGAACGCGGCGGCCGCCTGGGCGGACTGCTGCTGCTTGGCGTTGCCGCGTTCGACGAGCGCCTTCACCGAGGCGACGATCATGCCGACCGGCAGGATGAACACCTTGAAGAAGATGTAGTAGGTGCCGCCCTCGAAGACGAACGCCAGGTAGTAGGCGTACCCGAGGAAGCCGAGGCCGAGGACGACGTTGAGGACGCGCAGGCCGACCTTCAGCCCGCCGGCGGCGGCCCCGAGGGCCACCATGATGACGCCGCTGAGCGCCAGCAGTACGACGTACCAGGAGAAGAGCGGTTCGGCGCTGAAGTCCAGATTGTTCAAAGCGGTTTCCTGGGGAAGGGAAGAAGAAAAACGGCAGGCGCCGTTCGGGGACGAGAGCGCACAGTACTAAAGGCGGCCGACATTCGTCGCCGCCTTTGTGTCACGGTGTCATTGCGCTGTGCCGCAGCGGCAGTCGACGAGGTGGGAAATGACGGATTTTGAGGTGCTGCGGGTCTTTTGCGGGCCGGACGGCGGGCACGGCAACGCGCTCGGCGTGGTGCGCGACGGCGCCGCCGTGCCGGGGCGCGCGGACCGGCAGCGGATCGCCCGCGAACTGGGCTTCAGCGAGACGGTGTTCGTCGACGACCCGGAGCGCGGGGAGATCGACATCTACACCCCGTCGGTGCGCCTGCCGTTCGCCGGCCACCCGTGCGTGGGCGCGGCCTGGCTGCTCGGGGTGGACCGGCTGGTCACGGCCGCCGGCGAGGTGGCGGTGCGGCGCGCGGACGGACTGACCCGGATCGCGGCCCGGCCGGAGTGGGCCCCGGGGCGCACTCTGCGGCGGTACGGTTCGGCGGCCGAGGTGGAGGCGCTGGAGGTGCCGCCGCCGGGGGAGTGGGTCTACGCCTGGGCCTGGCAGGACGAGGCGGCCGGCACCGTACGGGCCCGGGCCTTCCCCGGGCGGGGCGACGGGATCGACGAGGACGAGGCGACGGGAGCGGCCGCCCTGCTGCTGGCCGCGAGTCTGGGTCGGGCGCTGACCGTCACCCAGGGCCGGGGCTCGCAGCTGCTGGCCGGACCGTGCCCGGGCGGGCTGGTGGAGGTCGGCGGCCGGGTGGTCCGGGCCCCGGGGCCGGCTCAGCGGGCGGGCGGCGTCGGTTCGGCGTAGGCGCGCCGGCGGGCGGTGGGTGCGACGGCCGTGACCGGGGTGACGGCGGCCACCGGCGGCACGGAGAGCACCGGCATCCGGGGCGCCCGCGGCCGCCGGTCCCGCAGCAGGTGCCGCAGGCCGGGGACGAGCGCGAGGTGGGCGACGGCCACGCCGGCCACGGCGAGCAGGATGTGGTCCACGTTGAGGACGTGCCCGGGCGCCCAGGACGAGAGGAACTCCAGCGCGGTCGCCAGCAGCGCGGAGACGCCGGTGGTGCGCAGGAAGGAGGGCAGCCAGGGGGCCCGGAGCCGGCCGCCGGCCAGCGGCAGCAGGACCCCGAGCGGGGCCAGCAGCAGGAGTTCGCCGACCACCTGCCAGCCGCTGGAGGAGCGGAGCGAGGCGAGCGGCGTCAGGTTGGCGTCGTACACCCAGGCCACCGGCAGTGGTCTCAGCACCAGCCAGAGCGCCAGTGCCAGGTGGCCGGTGAGGCCCGCCAGCCCGGCCAACCGGAGGGGACGGTGGACGGCCGCCGCCGGGCTGCTCTCGGTCCCCGCGCCGGAACGCTCGTCGCGTGTCCTGGTGCCATCTCGCTGCACGGGGGGAAGGACGTGGGCCGACGGCACGTCGGTTCCACACCCGGCGTGAACATTCCCAAACGCGCCCCCCGAGTCCCGTCCGCTCCCTCCTCCCCGGCGTCGCGCACCCAGCGGGAATTGTCAGACACGCCCTAACGGCAGGGCGAGGTCGTCGGCACCGCGCCGAACACGTTGTCCGGCGGCGGGCTGCCCGGCGTCACCGGGGTGGGCGACGGGCTCGGACTCACGGCCGCCTTGGTGCCGCGGGTCGGGGTCACGGTCGGGGCCGGTCCCGGCGGGGTGGCCAGGGCCGCCGGTATGTGCGGCGTGGTCGGGCAGGCCGTCCGGCTGGCGGGCGCGCCGGCGTCGACCGGTACGGCGGTCGGCCGGATGCCGCAGCCGGAGGCCAGCGCGAGCAGCAGCAGCACGCCGGCGCCGCGGCGCAGGACGGTGCGGGGGACGGCGGTGTCGGTGGGGGCGGTCACGTGGTGTCCTTGTCCTCGGCGGCGTCGCCGGCGGGGCCGCCCTCGGCCCCGCCCGCTGACGGCGGAGGCGGCGGGGCCAGCGGCAGGGTCAGGGTGAACACCGCGCCGACCTCCCCGTTCGCCGCCGTGATCGTCCCCCCGTGTATCTGCGCGTTGGCCATCGCGATCGACAGCCCGAGGCCGCTGCCCTCCGAGCGCGCCCGCCCGCGGTCCGCCTTGTAGAAGCGGTCGAAGACGTGCGGCAAAACGTCCTCCGGGATGCCCGGACCGCTGTCGGAGACCTCGACCACGACCGACTCCCCGTCCTGCCGGACCCCGACCCGCACCGGCGAGCCGCCGTGCTTCAGCGCGTTGCCGATGAGATTGGCGAAGACCACGTCGAGCCGGCGCGGGTCGACCACGGCCAGGATGCCGCGCGGGGCGTCCAGTTCGACCGCGTCGTACCAGGCCCGCCCGTCGATGCAGGACATGATCAGGTCGGCGATGTCCACCTCGTCGGCGACCAGCCTGGCGGTACCGGCGTCGAAGCGGGTCACCTCCATGAGGTTCTCCACCAGGTCGGACAGCCGCCGGGTCTCGCTGACCACGAGCCGGACGGCCGGCTCGATCATCGGGTCCAGCGACTCGGCCTCGTCCTCCAGGATGTCGGTCACGGCGGTCATCGCGGTCAGCGGGGTGCGCAGCTCGTGCGACATGTCGGCGACGAACCGCCGGCTCTGCGCCTCGCGCGCGCTCAGCTCCTCGACCTGCTCGTGCAGCGACTCCGCGGCCCGGTTGAAGGTCCGCGCCAGGTCGGCGAGTTCGTCCGAGCCCTCGACCTCCAGCCGGGTGTCCAGATGCCCCTCGCCGAGCCTCCGGGCGGCGTCCCCGAGCCGCTTGACCGGCCGCAGCACGGTCGCCGAGGCGGCCTGGGCGAGCAGCGCCGAGCCGATCAGCGCGAGCAGCGTGGCGATGGCCAGCGACCAGCCCAGGGTGTTGAGGTCGGCCCGCTCGTTCTCCAGCGACTTGAACATGTACGCCGTCGGGCCGTTCGGCACCACCTTGGTGCCGCCGATCACGAACGGCCGGCCCTCCAGGTTCTGCCGCTGCCAGTACAGGTGGTACGGGTACGGGTTGTTCTCGGTGATCTCGCGCGGCTTGGCGACGGTGGACTGCAGCGCCGCCGGGACGTCCGCCAGCGTGAAGTTCGCGGGGTCGGAGGAGGCCGTGCACTCCGGGTGCGCCGCGTCGACCACCACCACGTCGTACGTCAGCCCGGAGCTGGCCACGTTGGACGCCAGCGCGGCCAGTTCCGGGCAGCTCGCGTTCAGCGGCAGCTCGGAGACGTTGCGGGTGAGCGAGACCCGGAAGTCGTTCAGCGCGGTGTCCTGGGCGCGCTTGAGCACCGCGTCGCGGTTCAGCCAGTACGCGATGCCGGAGGCCGAGACGGCGGCGAGCAGCGCGACGGCCGCGAACACCGCGATCAGCCGCACCCGCAGGGAGCGCAGCCGACGCCACCGGCCCGTCGGGAACCGCCGGGCAGTCGTCTGATGGTCAGTCACAAGAGCCTGTCGTGGTACGGGAGTTCAGGGGCAGGTGGGGCTGGTCGGAGGCGTTCGGGGTCAGGCCGGCGGGTCCAGCCGGTAGCCCACCCCGCGGACGGTGCGGATCAGCGTCGGCGCGGACGGCACGTCCTCGACCTTGGCCCGCAGCCGCTGCACGCACGCGTCCACCAGGCGGGAGTCGCCGAGGTAGTCGTGCTCCCAGACCAGCCGCAGCAGCTGCTGGCGGGAGAGCGCCTGGCCGGGGCGGCGGCTGAGCTCCAGCAGCAGCCGCAGCTCGGTCGGGGTGAGCTGGAGGTCCTGTCCGTCCTTGGTGACGGTCATCGCCGCGCGGTCGATCACCACGCTGCCGTAGGCGGAGGAGTCCGAGCTCTCCCGCTCGCCGCGGCGCAGCACCGCCCGGATCCGGGCGTCCAGCACGCGTGGCTGCACCGGCTTCACGACGTAGTCGTCCGCGCCGGACTCCAGGCCCACCACCACGTCGATGTCGTCCGAGCGCGCGGTGAGCAGGATGATCGGCAGCTGGTCGGTGCGGCGGATCCGGCGGCACACCTCGAAGCCGTCGATGCCGGGCAGCATCACGTCCAGCACGATCAGGTCGGGCCGCTGCTCCTTGAAGAGCCTCAGGCCGTCCTCGCCGGAGGCGGCGGTGGCCACGCGGTGGCCCTGGCGGGTGAGAGCGAGTTCGAGGCCGGTCCGGATGGCGTCGTCGTCCTCGATCAGAAGGAGGAAAGGCACGGCCCCATTTTGGCCCACCGGCCGCGCCGAATCACCCCCCGGATCACCCACCGTCCCTCCGGGAACCGGAACGGACGCCACCGGCGTCCGGTACGGAGGGAGGCGGTCCGGGATGTTCGGGCCCCTCCTGTGACACCCCTGTGACAGTCGGCGGACAGCGCCATCACAACCGGCGGGCAGGATTTTCCATGTCGCCGCAGGACAGCGGGCCGCAAGGCCGGCTGAAGGGCGGCTACCGGAACCGCTCGTACCGACCCAGGGGGCGCACGATGAACGCCATGCTTCAGACCCGGACCAACCCGGCTGTCCGCACCGCGCGTTCGTCAGCCACGTCCCACCGGACCCGGTACGAGGTCAGGACCGACGAGAACTCCGGTGCCGTGACCGTGCGGGGGTGCGCGCACAGCACCGGTGGAAACCCTGGCGCCCGTCGGGTGAGCGGCGGCGGCAGGACGGGGGAGCTGTACGGGATCGGCCGTCTGGGGAGTTCGGCCGACTCCGCCAACACCCTCACGCTGCGGGGGATCCTCCCCGTCCGCGTCGAGGGCAAGGACGCCCCGGGGGGTAACCGGGGGACCGGGGGGAACGGTCTGCGGACGGTCGGTTCGGGGGAGCCGACCGGTCGTGAGGCCGCCGGTGCGACGCTGCTGCGGCTGAACCCCGCTGCGGCCCGCACCACCGAGGCGGGACAGGGAGGCGCGCAGGGGGAGCACCCGGCCGTCGCGGAGGACCACATCACGGAGTTCACCGCGTACGTGCGCGAGCGCCGCGCCTCCCTGTACGCCACGGCCTACCACCTGACCGGTGACCGCTACGAGGCCGAGGACCTGCTGCAGAGCGCGCTCTTCAGCACCTACCGGGCCTGGGGCCGGATCACCGACAAGGCCGCGGTCGGCGGGTACCTCCGCCGCACCATGACCAACCTGCACATCTCCGCCTGGCGGCGCCGCAAGGTCAACGAGTACCCGACCGAGGAGCTGCCGGAGACGGCCGGCGACACCGACGCGATGGGCGGCACCGAGCTGCGCACCGTGCTCTGGCAGGCGCTGGCGAAGCTGCCGGAGAACCAGCGCACCATGCTGGTGCTGCGGTACTACGAGGGCAAGACCGACCCGGAGATCGCCGACGTGCTGGGGATCAGCGTCGGCACGGTCAAGAGCAGCATCTGGCGCGCCCTGCGCCGGCTGCGCGAGGACGAGCACCTGAACAAGTCGGGCGACACCGTCCGGGCGTTCGGCGAGCTGGTCGCGTAACGAGGACTCCCGTCGGGGGACGGGAAGCGGACGGTCACGGTCCGGGGGCAGCGGCTCGGGGGAGCACGCCCGTGGGGGAGCCGAGGACCGTTCGGGGAAGGCGAAGGGCCCGGTGCGGGGGAGACGCACCGGGCCCTTCGTCATGTCCTGGGTGTCACGGCCCCACGGCGCGGGCCGGTCCGGGCCGCGGGATCCGGCCCCGGGGTTCAGGCCGCGGAGAGCTCGGTGGTCCGGGCCGCGGCGCGGATCCGCCGCTCGGCCTCCGGGCCGGCGCACGCGTACGAGCCGAGCGCGACCTGCCGCCCGACGATGGACCGCTCGGCCCGCATCAGCCGCAGGCCCCGGCGCAGCAGCACCGGCAGCGACTTGCGGCCCTCCCGGACGTCCCGGCGCAGCCGGCGCCAGGCCGTGGTGAGCGCGCCGTTGCGCAGGCACAGGGCGTCGCCCAGCAGGCCCTGGTCGGCGCACTCGGCGGTGATCTCGGCGGCGAATATGCCCTCCGCGATGAACGCGCCCGCCCCGCCCAGCTCCAGGCCGCGGGTGCCGATCCGGCCGTTGTCCGGGATCGAGTACACCGGGACGTCCGTGCGCCCGTGCTCGTGCAGGGCGCGGATCGCGGCGACGGCCTGGTCGCGGTGCCAGGCCAGCGGGGAGTCCCAGTCGACGGCGCCGTCCGGCAGCCGCGGCAGGGTCGGGTCGTCCCCGTCCTTGTAGAAGTCGTCGAGCTGGAGCACCGGCAGGCCGCTGCGCTCGGCCAGCGAGGACTTCCCCGACCCGGAGGGCCCGGAGAGCAGGATCACCCGGGCATGCCCGGTCGGTGCGGGGTTCATGGGGGAGTCACTCACGGGACATCAGTCTGACGCATCCCGGCCGGTTGCCGAAACCGGTCGGCTCAGACCTTCTGCCGCGGCTTCGGGCCGGACAGGGCGGACCGGACCATCGGCAGGCAGCGGCTGTCCACCTGGAGGTACACCGGCTCCCCGCCGCCGGGCGGCCGGTACGCGGTGGCGGCCCAGTCCTGGTCGTGCCAGGTGTCGGGCTCGGGTTCGTGGAAGGTGCCCCCGACGGGCAGTTCGAGCGGGTCGGCGCCGCGCGCGCGGAAGCACGCGGTGGCGGCCCCGGGGGTGATCCCCAGCGTCCCGTTGACGTAGCCGGGCCGTCGGCCGGGCCGGTCGGAGCGGGCCGAGCAGGGCAGCCGCACCGCCTTCCCGGCGGCCAGCCGGCGGCGGGCCCGGGCCACCCGCCACCGGCGCAGCACGCCGTCCGTGACGAGTGCCATCAGCTCGCCCAGTTCTTCCATCGCGCCCCCTCGGCCCGTTCCGTCCCGACGATCATGGTCCGGACGCGTACGGACCGGGAGCCCCGAAAGTCGGCCCGGGCGGCGACGAAAGTCGCGGGAACGCCGACGGACCCGCGCCAGGGGGGGAGAGGCGCGGGTCCGTCCAATGACCGTCCGGGCCCTGGGGGGGTGAGGGCACTGGGGACGGCCAGCTTGTGGAGTTGTTACTCGGAGCGGGGAGGTCAGATCCCCATCGGGTGCCAGACCGTCTTCGTCTCCAGGAACGAGAGTAGCCGGTCCGTACCGGGCGCATGGGTCCAGTCCTGGGCGAACGGGTCCAGCACCGGACGGACTACCCTCTTCAGGGTATCCGCGGCGGCCGCTTCCAGCGCCTGCGGCGCGCCGGGACCGTCGACGGCGATGGCTCCGGTGAGGTCCAGCGCGTTGACGTCCTGGTGCGAGGCCAGGGTGGGGGCGATGTCCGCCGTCCGGCCCGAGACGATGTTGACCACGCCGCCCGGGACGTCCGAGGTGGCCAGCACCTCGCCCAGCGACAGCGCGGGCAGCGGGGCGTCCGCGGCGGCCGCGACCACGACCGTGTTGCCGGTGGCGATCGCCGGGGCGATCACCGAGACCAGGCCGAGCAGCGAGTGCCCGTACCCGGCCTGCGGGGCGACGATCCCGACCACGCCGGTCGGCTCCGGGGTGGAGAGGTTGAAGAACGGCCCGGCGACCGGGTTGGCGCCGCCCGCGATCTGGGCGACCTTGTCGGTCCAGCCCGCGTACCAGACCCAGCGGTCGATCGCGGCGTCCACCAGCGCGGCGGCCTTCTTCGGGCCGATGCCCTCGGAGACGGCCACCTCGGCGGCGAACTGCTCGCGCCGGCCCTGGAGCATCTCGGCCACCCGGTACAGCACCTGGCCGCGGTTGTACGCGGTGGTGCCGGACCAGCCCTTGACCGCCTTGCGGGCGGCCACGACGGCGTCGCGGGCGTCCTTGCGGGTGCCCAGCGGGACGTTGGCGAGCCACTCGCCCTTTGCGTCGGTCACCTCGTACACCCGCCCGCTCTCGGAGCGCGGGAACTTCCCGCCGACGTACAGCTTGTAGGTCTTGAGGACGTCAAGACGCTGGAAGGTCGTGTCAGACATCTCAGGCCTCGACATTCAGGTAGGGCTCCAGACCGTGGCGGCCACCCTCGCGGCCGTAGCCCGACTCCTTGTAGCCGCCGAACGGCGAGGTGGGGTCGAACTTGTTGAAGGTGTTGGCCCAGACCACGCCGGCCCGGAGCCGGTTGGCCATCCAGAGGATGCGCGAGCCCTTCTCCGTCCAGATGCCGGCGGAGAGGCCGAACGGGGTGTTGTTGGCCTTCTCGACCGCCTCGGCGGGGGTGCGGAAGGTCAGCACCGACAGGACCGGGCCGAAGATCTCCTCCTGGGCGATCCGGTGGGCCTGGCTCACGCCGGTGAACAGGGTCGGCTTGAACCAGAAGCCGGTGCCCGGGAGTTCGCACGCCGGCGACCAGCGCTCGGCGCCCTCGGCCTCGCCGGCCTCGGTCAGCGCGGTGATCCGGGCCAGCTGCTCGGCCGAGTTGATGGCGCCGATGTCGGTGTTCTTGTCCAGCGGGTCGCCGACCCGCAGGGTGGCCATCCGGCGCTTCAGGGCGTCCAGCAGCTCGTCCTGGATCGACTCCTGGACCAGCAGGCGCGAGCCCGCGCAGCAGACGTGGCCCTGGTTGAAGAAGATGCCGTTGACGATGCCCTCGACCGCCTGGTCGATCGGCGCGTCGTCGAAGACGATGTTCGCGGCCTTGCCGCCCAGCTCCAGCGAGAGCTTCTTGCGGGTGCCGGCCAGCTGCTTGGCGATGGCGCGGCCGACCGGGGTGGAGCCGGTGAACGCGACCTTGTTGACGTCCGGGTGGGAGGTCAGCGCGGCGCCGGTGCGGCCGTCACCGGTGACGATGTTGACGACGCCCTTCGGCAGACCGGCCTGGCGGCAGATCTCGGCGAAGCGCAGCGCGGTCAGCGGGGTGGTCTCGGCCGGCTTCAGGACGACCGTGTTGCCGGTCGCCAGCGCGGGCGCGATCTTCCACGCCAGCATCAGCAGCGGGAAGTTCCACGGGATGACCTGGCCGGCCACGCCCAGCGGCTTCGGGTTCGGGCCGAAGCCGGCGAAGTCCAGCTTGTCCGCCCAGCCCGCGTAGTAGAAGAAGTGTGCGGCGACCAGCGGCAGGTCGACGTCGCGGGTCTCGCGGATCGGCTTGCCGTTGTCGATCGACTCCAGCACGGCCAGCTCGCGGCTGCGCTCCTGGATGATCCGGGCGATCCGGAACAGGTACTTGGCGCGCTCGCTGCCGGGCAGCGCCGACCAGTCGGCGAATGCCTTGCGGGCGGCGGCGACCGCGCGGTCCACGTCCTCCTCGGTGCCCTGGGCGAACTCGGCGAGCACCTGCTCGGTGGCCGGGTTGACCGTCTTCAGGGCCTCGTTGCCGGAGGAGTCGACGAACTCGCCGCCGATGAAGTGGCCGTAGGAGGTGGCGATGTCGCCCGCGGCGGCGGGGGACTCCGGGGCCGGGGCGTAGGCGAAGAGGCCGCCGGCGGGCTTGGCCACGGGCTCCTCGGTGTTCTTCTTCTTGGCCATGGTGATCAGTCCACCGTCACGTAGTCGGGGCCGGAGTAGCGGCCGGTGGCCAGCTTCTGGCGCTGCATCAGCAGGTCGTTGAGCAGGCTGGAGGCGCCGAAGCGGAACCAGTGCGGGGTCAGCCAGTCGTCACCGAGGGTCTCGTTGACCATCACCAGGTACTTCATGGCGTCCTTGGTGGTGCGGATGCCGCCGGCGGGCTTGACGCCGACCTGGACGCCGGTGGCCGCGCGGAAGTCGCGGACCGCCTCCAGCATCAGCAGGGTGACCGGCGGGGTCGCGTTGACGGCGACCTTGCCGGTGGAGGTCTTGATGAAGTCGGCGCCGGCCAGCATCGCCAGCCAGGAGACCCGGCGGACGTTGTCGTAGGTCTGGAGCTCGCCGGTCTCGAAGATCACCTTGAGGTGGGCGGAGCTGCCGTCGGGGCGCTCGCACGCCTCCTTGACGGCCGTGATCTCGTGGAAGACGTCGAGGTAGCGGCCGGAGAGGAAGGCGCCGCGGTCGATCACCATGTCGATCTCGTCGGCGCCCGCGGCCACCGCGTCGGCGGTGTCGGCGAGCTTGACCGGGAGGGCGGCGCGGCCGGCCGGGAAGGCGGTGGCCACCGAGGCGACCTGGATGTCGGTGCCCTTGAGGGCGGCCTTCGCGGTGGCGACCATGTCCGGATAGACACAGATGGCGGCGACGCGGGGGGTGGTCGGGTCGGTCGGGTCGGGGGTCCTGCCCTTGGCGCACAGCGCGCGCACCTTGCCGACCGTGTCCGCGCCCTCCAGCGTGGTCAGGTCGATCATCGAGATCGCCAGGTCGATGGCGTACGCCTTCGCCGTGGTCTTGATCGAGCGGGTACCGAGAGCGGCGGCACGCGCCTCCAGGCCGACCTGGTCGACGCCGGGCAGGCCGTGCAGGAATCGGCGGAGCGAGGCCTCGGACGCCGCAACGTCCTGAAGGCCGCTGCCCGCAACGCCGGGGGCATTGGCTGCAACAGTGGACATAGTCACCAGGGCAGCATATCTACGCGCGTAGCAAACCGCTAGGGCGCTCGCCATTCGTGGCCGGACCGAGACCTCGGGGTGAGGGGCATGGGGCAGAATCGACGTCATGACCGATTCCGACGGCAAGCCCCACCAGGGCCCCGCCGCCCCCGACGGGGAGCCCGAGTACGCCGACCGCGTGTACCGCTCTGTCCCCGGTGTGATCTCCGGAGTGCTGCTGCTGGTCGTGGCGGCCTGGCTGATCGGCGACGCGGTGGTGAGCGGGACCGGGAAGACCCCGTACGTCTCGCTCGCGGCGGTGCCGGTGTTCGCCTTCCCGGTGATCGCGTACACGCTGCGCCCGGCCGTGACGGCCGGCCGCGACCGGCTGGTGGTGCGCAACCCGTGGCGGACCGTCGTCGCGCCGTGGGCCTCGGTGGACGCGCTGCGCGCCGGGTACTCGGTCGAGCTGCTCGCCGGCGGGAAGAAGTTCCAGCTCTGGGCCGTGCCGGTGTCGCTGCGGCAGCGCAAGCGGGCCACCCGGGCGCAGAGCCCCAGCGCCGCCGAGCACGCCTCCAGGACCGGCCTGGGGCTGGGCATGGCCAAGCGGACCAACCCGGTCGTCCAGGGCTCGCCCGACCCCACCCGCGCCTGGTCCGACCAGGTCACCGCCGTCCTCCAGGAGACGGCCGAGCGCAACGCCGCCCGACCCTCCGCCACCGGCCCGGTCGAGGTCCGCTGGTGCTGGTGGGTCATCGCCCCCACCCTGGCCGGCCTGATCGCGCTGATCACCGTCATCGCGGTCTGACCCCGCCGACCGCACGAAGGGGCCCGCCGGTCACGACCGGCGGGCCCCTTCACGTGTGCGCGGACGTCAGGCGGTGATGCCGGCGGCCTCGGCGAGGTCGTGCTTGACGGTGGCGAGGAGGGCGGCGGCGCGCTCGCGGGCGGAACCGAGGTCCGCCGCGGAGGCGACCGGGAGGACGACCTCCAGGTAGCACTTGAGCTTGGGCTCGGTGCCCGAGGGGCGGACCACGATGCGGGCGGAGCGGACGCCCTCGCCGGCCAGGTAGTAGCGCAGCCCGTCGGTGGGCGGCAGGTCCGCGGAGCCGGCCGACAGGTCGTCGGCGCGGGTGACCCGCAGACCGGCCAGGACGGTCGGCGGCTGCTCGCGCAGCCGGCGCATCGCGTCGGCGATCAGCGTGAGGTCCTTGACCCGGACGGAGAGCTGGTCGGTGGCGTGCAGGCCGTGCTCCAGCGCCAGGTCGTCCAGCAGGTCGGACAGGGTGCGGCCGGACTTCTTGAGCGTGGCGGCCAGCTCGGCGACCAGCAGGGCGGCGGTGATGCCGTCCTTGTCCCGGACGCCCTGCGGGTCGACGCAGTAGCCGAGCGCCTCCTCGTAGCCGTAGCGCAGGCCCTCGGCGCGGGAGAGCCACTTGAAGCCGGTCAGGGTCTCGGCGTAGCCCAGCCCCGCCGCCTCGGCGATCCGGCCGAGCAGGGTGGCGGAGACGATGGTGGTGGCGAAGGTGCCCTCGGCCTTCTTCGCGACCAGGGCCGAGCCGAGCAGCGCGCCGACCTCGTCGCCGCGCAGCATCCGCCAGCCGGCCGCGCCGGCGCCGCCGCCGGCCGCGTTGCCGTTGGCGGGGACGGCCACCGCGCAGCGGTCGGCGTCCGGGTCGTTGGCGATCACGATGTCCGGGCCGACGGTGGCGGCGGTGCGGAACGCGAGGTCCATCGCCCCCGGCTCCTCCGGGTTGGGGAAGGCCACGGTCGGGAAGTCCGGGTCGGGCTCGGCCTGCTCGGCGACCACGGTGGGCGCGGGGAAGCCCGCCCGGCGGAACGCGGCGACCAGGGTGTCGCGGCCGACGCCGTGCATCGGGGTGTAGACCACCTCCAGGTCGCGCGGGCCGTGCTCGTCGATGATCGAGACGGCCCGGGTCAGGTAGGCCTCGACGACCTCCTCGCCGAGCACCTCCCAGCCCTCCTCGGCGCGCGGGACCTCGTCCAGCGAGCCGATCGCGTCGATCTCGGCGGCGATCCCGGCGTCGGCCGGCGGGACGATCTGCGAGCCGTCGCCCAGGTAGACCTTGTAGCCGTTGTCCTGCGGCGGGTTGTGGCTGGCGGTGACGGTGACGCCGGCGGCCGCGCCCAGGTGGCGGACGGCGAAGGCGAGCACCGGGGTCGGCAGCGGGTGCGGCAGCAGCGCGGCGCGCAGGCCGGCGCCGACCACCACGGCGGCGGTGTCGCGGGCGAAGTCGTACGACTTGTGGCGGGCGTCGTAGCCGATGACGACCAGGTCGCCCAGGCCCTGCTGCTTGACGTAGGCGACCAGGCCGGCGGCGGCCCGGATCACCACGGCGCGGTTCATCCGCATCGGGCCGGCGCCGAGTTCGCCGCGCAGGCCGGCGGTGCCGAACTGGAGCCGGTCGGAGAACCGCTCGGCCAGCTCCGACCAGGCGAGCTTGGCGTCGGTCTCGGCCTCCGGGCCCTCGGCCAGGGCCAGCAGCGCGGCGAGCTCCTCGCGGGTCTGCGGGTCGGGGTCCTCGGCCAGCCAGGTCCGGGCCCGGGCGAGGAGATCGGGGTTGAGTGCCTGCGTCATGCCAGCTCCATCGGGAGTGCGTCGGTGTGTCGGCCGGAGGTTCCGCGGTTGATCGGGAGGAGGGTTTCCGCTGTGACCGGAGGGTTCCGCAAGAAAAGGGGTCGCGCATGCGGACGGGGCCCACGGGAGGGCGTGATCAGCGGATCACGCCGCCCGTGGGCCCCGTCGGTCATGATTCTGCGCCTGGTGGGCGTCAGATCCGCTCAAGGACCTTCGCCAGCAGTTCGCCCATGCGCTCGGCGGAGGCCTTGCCGGCCTCCAGCACCTCGGCGTGGTTGAGCGGCTCGCCGGTCATGCCGGCGGCCAGGTTGGTGACCAGGGAGATGCCGAGCACCTCGGCGCCGGCCTCGCGGGCGGCGATGGCCTCCAGGGTGGTGGACATGCCGACCAGCTCGCCGCCGATCACCCGGGCCATGTTGACCTCGGCCGGGGTCTCGTAGTGCGGGCCGCGGAACTGGACGTAGACGGCCTCGTCCAGGGACGGGTCGACCTCGCGGCAGAGCGCGCGCAGGCGCTTGGAGTAGAGGTCGGTGAGGTCGACGAAGTTGGCGCCGACGATCGGGGAGTCCGCGGTCAGGTTGATGTGGTCGCTGATCAGGACCGGCTGGCCCGGGGTCCAGCCCTGGCGCAGACCGCCGCAGCCGTTGGTCAGCACGATGATGCCGCAGCCGGCCGCGGCGGCGGTGCGCACGCCGTGGACGACGGTGGCGACGCCGTGGCCCTCGTAGTAGTGGTTGCGGCCGAGGAAGATCAGGGCGCGCTTGTCGCCGATCTTCACCGAGCGGATCGTGCCGGCGTGGCCGGCGACGGCGGGGGCGGGGAAGCCAGGGAGCTCGGTGACCGGGAACTCGGCCACGGTCTCGCCCAGGGCGTCGGCGGCCGGCACCCAGCCGGAGCCCATCACCAGGGCGACGTCGTGCCGCTCGGCACCGGTCAGCTCGCGCAGGCGCTCGGCGGCGGCCTGGGCGGCGGCGTAGGGGTCGGCGGAGACGACCGACTGAGGAGAAGCGTTCACGGGTCCGAGGATAGACGGGAATCGGCTACGCGCGTAGAAATTCCGCCGCGGCATGCCGGATCGTTACCCGGATGACCCGAAAACACAGCTCGGCGGCGGTTCCGGGCCGCCCGGTTCGTCGGTTCCCACACAGACGGTGCTCCGCGCCCTCCGTACCCGCACGCCCGGCGCGCGGCCCGCAGGCGCACGGAGCCCCGGGAACCCCTCAGCAGGGGCGGCGGCGCAGGTCCATCACGTAGTCGTGCGGGGCGCCGGCGCTCTCCGCGGCGTCGGCGATCAGGCCGAGGTAGCGGGCCGCGGGCAGGCCGCCCTCGTAGTCGTTGAGCACGTACGTCCAGACCGGGATGTCCCCGTCCAGGGTCTGCGCGCGCAGCTTGATCTTGCGGTAGATGCCGAGCTGGACCCCCTCCCAGCGGTCCAGGCCCTCCTCGTCCATCGGCGCGACGTCGTACAGCGAGACGAAGACCTGGTCCTTCTCGTCCTCGACCACGGTGGCCAGCGAGCCTTCCCAGCCGAGCTGCTCGCCGCCGAAGGTGAGCCGCCAACCGGCTAGCCACCCCGTGCCGCGCAGCGGGGAGTGCGGGGCTCGGCGGGTCATCTGCCGGGCATCGAGGTTGGTGGCATACGCGGCGTAAAGGGGCATGGGGGCCAGCGTAGCCCGGGCGGCGGGCGGGCCGGGGCTACTGGACGAACGTACGGGAGCCCGGACCCCGGCGTGGCGGCCGTCCCGGCGTGCGGGACAATGGGGAGCGTGACTCGGATCGTGATCATCGGTGGCGGACCCGGCGGCTACGAGGCGGCGCTGGTGGCCGCTCAGCTCGGCGCGGAGGTGACCGTCGTCGACCGCGACGGTCTGGGCGGATCGGCGGTGCTCACGGACTGCGTTCCGTCGAAGACCCTGATCGCGACCGCGGAGGTGATGACCACCTTCGACAGCTCGTACGAGGAGCTGGGCATCCTGGTCGCGGACGACACTCCGCCGGTCGAGCAGGCGGCCCGGGTCATCGGCGTCGACCTGGGCAAGGTCAACCGCCGTGTGAAGCGCCTGGCCATCGCGCAGTCCCACGACATCACCCAGTCCGTCACCCGGGCCGGCGTCACCGTGCTGCGCGGCCGCGGCCGGCTCGGCACCGGCGGGCAGGCCGCGGACGGCTCCCGCGAGGTGCTGGTGGACGCGCCCGACGGCACCGTGCAGTCGCTGCGCGCCGACGCCGTGCTGATCGCCACCGGCGCCCACCCGCGCGAGCTGCCGGACGCCCAGCCGGACGGCGAACGGATCCTCACCTGGACCCAGGTGTACGACCTGGAGGAGCTGCCCCGCGAGCTGATCGTGGTCGGCTCCGGCGTGACCGGCGCCGAGTTCGCCGGCGCCTACCAGGCGCTCGGCTCCAAGGTGACCCTGGTCTCCAGCCGCGACCGGGTGCTGCCGGGCGAGGACCCGGACGCCGCCGAGGTGCTGGAGGACGTCTTCCGCCGCCGCGGCATGAACGTGATGGGCCGCTCGCGCGCCGAGAGCGTCAAGCGGATCGGCGACCGGGTCGAGGTCATGCTGGCCGACGGCAAGGTGATCGAGGGCACCCACTGCCTGATGGCGGTCGGCTCGATCCCCAACACCTCCGAGATGGGCCTGGAGGAGGCCGGGGTCAAGCTCAACGACTGGGGCCAGATCCAGGTCGACCGGGTCTCCCGCACCAGCGCCCCCGGCGTGTACGCGGCCGGCGACTGCACCGGCGTCTTCATGCTCGCCTCGGTGGCGGCCATGCAGGGCCGGATCGCGATGTACCACGCGCTCGGCGACGCGGTGCAGCCGCTGAACCTCAAGACCGTGGCCTCCAACGTCTTCACCGACCCGGAGATCGCCACCGTCGGCTACACGGCGGCCGACGTGGAGTGCGGCAAGATGGACGCCGTCGTGGTCAAGCTCCCGCTGCGCGGCAACCCGCGGGCGAAGATGCAGGGCATCCGGGACGGCTTCGTGAAGCTGTTCTGCCGCCCGGGCACCGGCATCGTGGTCGGCGGCGTGGTCGTCGCCCCGCGGGCCAGTGAGCTGATCCACTCGATCTCGCTCGCGGTGGACGCCAATCTGACGGTCGAACAGGTGGCCAGCGCCTTCACCGTCTACCCGTCCGTCTCCGGTTCGACCGCCGAGGCCGCCCGGCAGCTGCACATCCGCAAGCGGGCCGACGGCGAATCCTGAGCGTCCGGCGCACAGTTGAGGGCGGTCGCCGATCGGCGGCCGCCCTTCGCGCGGGCATGGCCGTCACCCGGACGGCGGGCGCGGTTCCGGGGGCATGGGCGGCGCGTATTCTACGGTCACGCGCCGCTCGTGCGTGAGCAATTCCCGCTACTAGCTGCAAACGCCTGAAAGCAGACGGTCACGCAGGTTACCGTCGGTTCTGTGTTTGCAGCAGAACGTCGCCAGTTGATCCTCGAAATGGTGCGCGCCAACGGAGCCGTCTCGCTCCGGGAATTGGCCCGCGTCGTCCAGACCTCCGAAGTGACCGTGCGCCGTGACGTGCGGGCGCTGGAGGCAGAAGGGCTCCTCGACCGCCGGCACGGCGGCGCGGTGCTCCCCGGCGGCTTCAGCCGCGAACCCGGATACCCGCAGAAGACCCACCTGTCCGCGGCGGAGAAGAGCGCCATCGCGGACCTCGCCGCCGGCCTGGTGGAGGAGGGCGACGCGGTGGTGGTCGGCGCCGGCACCACCACCCAGGAGCTGGCCCGCAGACTGGCCCGGGTGCCCGGGCTGACGGTGGTCACCAACTCGCTGCTGGTCGCCCAGGCGCTGGCGCACGCCAACCGGGTCGAAGTGGTGATGACCGGCGGCACCCTGCGCGGCTCCAACTACGCGCTGGTGGGCAGCGGCGCGGAGCAGTCCCTGCAGGGGCTGAGGGTCACCAAGGCCTTCATCTCCGGCAGCGGGCTGACGGCCGAGCGAGGGCTGTCGACGGCGAACATGCTGTCCGCGAGCGTGGACCGGGCCATGGTGCTGGCGGCCGCCGAGGTGATCGTCCTCGCCGACCACACCAAGCTCGGCGCGGCCGGCATGTTCCAGACCGTCGCCACCGAGACCATCACCCGGCTGGTCACCGACGAGCAGGCCACCGCGGACGACGCCACCGTCCGCGAACTGGACGCGCTCGCCGACTGCGGGGTGCAGGTCGACCTGGCCCCGCTGGGCGCGGGCCCGAGCGGCGACGCCCCGGTGCACGGCACCGGCAGCGGCCCGGTGCACCAGACCCAGCCCGGCCCGATGGCCCGCCGCGGCGGCCCGCCCCCCGGCGGCGCCCCGCTGCCCGGCCAGCGCCGCCCCGGCGCGCACGGCGGACCGGTCGGCCCGGGCGGCATGCCGACCCGGCTGGCCGAGCTGGGGCTGCCGCGCGGGCGCTGAGCCCGCGGGACGCGATCGGCGGACCCCGGAAACGCGACCGGTCCGCACGCCCCCGAAGGGCGTACGGACCGGTCCGGGGGACGGTGCCTCCCGCGGCGGCGTCAGTCCTTGATCTCGCAGAGCGCGGCGCCGCTGCTGACGCTCGCGCCCACCTCGGCCTTGAGGCCGGAGACGGTGCCCGCCTTGTGGGCGTTCAGCGGCTGCTCCATCTTCATCGCCTCCAGGACCACGATCAGCTCGCCCTCGGCGACGACCTGGCCCTCCTCCACGGCGACCTTGACGATGGTGCCCTGCATCGGCGAGGCCAGGGTGTCGCCGCTGACGGCCGAACCGGCCTTCTTGGCGCCCACCCGGCGCTTGGCCTTGGCGGCACCCGCCGCACCGGCCGCCGGGGCCGTCGCGACGCCCAGCGAGGACGGCAGCGAGACCTCGATCCGCTTGCCGCCGACCTCGACCACCACGGTCTCCCGGGTCTCGGCCTCCTCGCCGTCACCGGCCGCGCCGGCGAACGGCGGGATGGTGTTGTCGAACTCGGTCTCGATCCACCGGGTGAAGACCTTGAACGGCTCGTCGCTGCCGTGCACCTCCGGCGCGAACGCCGGGTCGACGACGGCCGCCCGGTGGAACGGGATGGCGGTGGCCATGCCCTCCACCTTGAACTCGGCCAGCGCGCGGCGGGCCCGCTCCAGGGCCTGCTTGCGGTCGCGGCCGCTGACGACCAGCTTGGCCAGCAGCGAGTCCCAGGCCGGGCCGATGACCGAGCCGGTCTCCACGCCGGAGTCCAGGCGCACGCCCGGGCCGGACGGCGGGGCGAACAGCGTCACGGTGCCGGGCGCGGGCAGGAAGTTGCGGCCCGGGTCCTCGCCGTTGATGCGGAACTCGAAGGAGTGGCCGCGCACCTCGGGGTCGCCGTAGCCGAGCTCCTCGCCGTCGGCGATCCGGAACATCTCGCGGACCAGGTCGAGGCCGGTGACCTCCTCGGTGACCGGGTGCTCCACCTGGAGACGGGTGTTGACCTCCAGGAAGGAGATCGTGCCGTCCAGGGCGACCAGGAACTCGCAGGTCCCGGCGCCCTCGTAGCCGGCCTCCTTCAGGATGGCCTTGGACGCCCGGTACAGCTCGGCGTTCTGCTCGGCGGTCAGGAACGGCGCGGGCGCCTCCTCGACGAGCTTCTGGTGGCGGCGCTGCAGCGAGCAGTCACGGGTGGAGACGACCACCACGTTGCCGTGCTTGTCGGCCAGGCACTGGGTCTCCACGTGCCGCGGGTTGTCCAGGTAGCGCTCGACGAAGCACTCGCCGCGGCCGAAGGCGGCGACGGCCTCGCGCACCGCGGACTCGTACAGCTCGGGGATCTCCTCCAGCGTGCGGGCGACCTTGAGGCCGCGGCCGCCACCGCCGAAGGCCGCCTTGATGGCGACCGGAAGGCCGTGCTCCCGGGCGAAGACGACGACCTCGTCGGCGCCCGAGACCGGGTCCGGCGTACCGGCCACCAGCGGGGCACCGGCCCGCTGGGCGACGTGCCGGGCGGTCACCTTGTCGCCGAGGTCGCGGATGGCCTGCGGCGGCGGGCCGATCCAGATCAGACCCGCGTCGAGGACGGCCTGGGCGAAGTCGGCGTTCTCCGACAGGAACCCGTAGCCGGGGTGGACGGCGTCGGCGCCGGAGTCGGCGGCCGCCTTGAGGACCTTGGCGATGTCCAGGTAGCTGGTAGCGGGGGTGTCACCGCCCAGCGCGTAAGCCTCGTCGGCCGCGCGGACGTGCAGCGCATCCCGGTCCGGCTCGGCGTAGACGGCGACGCTGGCGATACCGGCGTCCGAGCAGGCCCTGGCGACGCGGACGGCGATTTCCCCGCGGTTGGCGATGAGCACCTTGCGCACTGTGGCTCCCTTCTTGAACCTCGTTGAGTTTATGGATTCCTGGGCAGTACCGGCGAGTAGCCCCGGGTTGTGAACTATCCCACACGCTCGGTGATGGCTTTTCCGGCCCCTTCCGCGGCCCCGCGGACGACGCCGCAGGTCGGCGCCGGTCCGCCCGGACCGGGCGGGGCCACGGCGGGTGACCGGCCGGCGGCGTGGCGGGAGGTGGCATCGGCCACAGTCTCGCGCGGACCGCTCAAGCGGCGCCTGAGCGGGCGCCTGGCCGCTGCAGCGCCTCGGCCGTCACGTCCGCCGCCACCTCGACCATGTCCGGCCCGTACGCCTCCGGATTGACCACCCGCAGGACGAGCGCGAAGGTGCCGTCCTGCCCGTACCTCCGGGCGAGTTCGCGGTGGTGCGCGACCAGGTGGCGCACCCCGGCCTGGTTGGCGACGCCGGTCTGGCCGGCGACCAGGAACACCGGGCGGCCGCCGTCCGGGGTGGAGATCCGCGCGAGCAGGGCGTGCGCCTGGTCGCGGTCGGCGGTGTAGTCGCGCTCGCCCACCACGATCACGTTGCTGCCGGGACCCGGCCCGGACGTGACGAGCACGCCGGGCAGGGCCCAGGCCAGGTGCGCGGCCATCCGCTCGTTGCTGACCGGACCGCCCAGGCACAGCTCGGTCTTGGCGCCCAGGCCGCGGTGCGCGGCGTCGTGGGCGACCAGTTCGGGACGCGCCCCGCACTCCTCGACCAGCCCGGCCAGCCACATCAGCGCGTAGGCGTCGCGCCGGGTCACGGTGTGCGCGTGCGAGCCCGTCCCGATGCTGCGCGGCACCACGATCAGGCACTCGCTGCCGCTCGGCAGCCCGAAGAACGCCCGCACCCGTTCGACCTTGCGGCGCCGCCGCAGCACCTGGGCCAGCCAGCCGAGGACAGCGCTGATCGCACTGGCCACCAGGCCGAGCACCACGTTGAGCACGCTGTCGGTCATCTTCCGCGCCCCTCCCCGTTCGGACGCCGGTCAGCTTAGGGCGACAGGGGCGCGGTGCGGCAGGTCAGTCGGCCCACAGATCGGTGATGCGCACGCCCAGGTCGGCGAGCAGCCGGCGCAGCAGCGGCAGGGAGAGGCCGATGACGTTGCCCGGATCGCCGTCGATGCCGTCGATGAACGGCGCCGAGCGGCCGTCCAGGGTGAACGCCCCGGCCACGTGCAGCGGTTCGCCCGAGGCCACGTACGCGGCGACCTCGGCGTCGTCCGGGGTGCCGAAGCGGACGGTGGTGGAGGCGGTGGCCGAGGACTGCCGGCCGGTCGCGGTGTCGATCACGCAGTGGCCGGTGCGCAGCACGCCGGCGCGCCCGCGCATCGACTGCCAGCGGGCCAGCGCCTCGGCGGCGTCGGCGGGCTTGCCGAGGGCCCGGCCGTCCAGTTCCAGGACGGAGTCGCAGCCGATCACCAGCTCGCCGTCGGCGAGTTCGGCGGCGACGGCCTTCGCCTTGGCCTCGGCCAGCACGAGCGCGAGTTCGGCGGGGGTGGCGGCGGTGATCGCGTCCTCGTCGACGCCGCTGACCACCACGCGCGGGTCGAGGCCCGCCTGGCGCAGCAGCCCGAGGCGGGCGGGGGAGGCGGAGGCGAGGACGAGAGCGCGCTGGTCGGTCATGCCCACCAGCGTAGGGGGTGCTCCTATCCGCCGTTCGGGTGAACGGTTCAGGTGAAGGGCTGGGAGAGCATCATCAGCACGGCGCCGACCAGCACCAGGACGGCGATCACCCTGCCGGCCCGCTGCATCCGCTCCTGCATCCGACGGGCCTCGGGCGAGGGCTCGTCACGGGGATCTGACCAGAGCACCCGTCCAGAGTGCGCCGCGCGGGGCGCGGGCGCCTGAGTATCCGTACTCAGGTTCCGGGCGGTGCCGGCCGCCCGCTCCGCGCGGCGGGTGTCAGTGCGCCCAGCCCGAGGTCCGCCAGGCGTTCACGGCGTGGCGGACGGCGGGGCGGTGCAGGCGGGCGCGGTCGTTCCAGGGGGACGCCGGGCCGGCACCGGCCAGGCGCGCCGCCTCGGCGGCGGCCTGCGCGGCGGCGGCCCGGGCCTGGACCACCGCCAGGACGGTGGCCAGCTCCTCGGGGGTCGGCTGCCCGTGCAGTACGTGGATCGGGGACATGGCTGCTTCTCTCCCGACAGGGACGGGGCCTACAGGGGGATGTTGCCGTGCTTCTTCGGCGGCAGCACCTCGCGCTTGCCGCGCAGCGCCCGCAGACCGCGGACGATGTGCCGGCGGGTCTCGCTCGGCGCGATCACCGCGTCCACGTAGCCCCGCTCGGCCGCCAGGTACGGGTTCAGCAGGGTGTCCTCGTACGAGGCGATCAGCTCGGCCCGCTTCTCCTCGACGGTGCCGGCCGCCTCGGCCTCGGCGATCTCCCGGCGGTGCAGGATGTTGACCGCGCCCTGCGCGCCCATCACGGCGATCTGCGCGGTCGGCCAGGCCAGGTTGAGGTCGGCGCCCAGGTGCTTGGAGCCCATGACGTCGTACGCGCCGCCGAAGGCCTTGCGGGTGATCACGGTGATCAGCGGGACGGTGGCCTCGGCGTAGGCGTAGATCAGCTTGGCGCCGCGCCGGATGATGCCGTCCCACTCCTGCTCGGTGCCGGGCAGGAAGCCGGGCACGTCGACGAAGGTCAGCACCGGGACGTTGAACGAGTCGCAGGTGCGGATGAAGCGGGCGGCCTTCTCGCTGGCGTTGATGTCCAGGCAGCCGGCCAGGTCCATCGGCTGGCTGCCGACGATGCCGACGGACTGGCCCTCGACCCGGCCGAAGCCGGTGATGATGTTGCCCGCGTACAGCGGCTGGGTCTCCAGGAACTCGCCGTCGTCGACGATGTGCTCGATCACCGTGCGCATGTCGTACGGCTGGTTCGCCGAGTCCGGCACGATGGTGTCGAGTTCGAGGTCCTCCTCGGTGACCGTGAGGTCGGCCTGCTCGGGGTAGGACGGCGGGTCGCTCAGGTTGTTGGACGGCAGGTACGAGAGCAGGCTCTTGACGTACTCGATCGCCTCCTTCTCGTCGGCGGCCAGGTAGTGCGCGTTGCCCGACTTGGCGTTGTGGGTGCGCGCGCCGCCCAGCTCCTCCATCGCGACGTCCTCGCCGGTGACGGTCTTGATCACGTCCGGGCCGGTGATGAACATGTGCGAGGTCCGGTCCGCCATCACCACGAAGTCGGTGATCGCGGGGGAGTACACCGCGCCGCCCGCGCAGGGGCCCATGATCAGCGAGATCTGCGGGACGACGCCGGAGGCGTGCACGTTGCGCCGGAAGATCTCGCCGTACAGGCCGAGCGAGACCACGCCCTCCTGGATCCGGGCGCCGCCGGAGTCGTTGATGCCGATGACCGGGCAGCCGGTCTTCAGCGCGAAGTCCATCACCTTGACGATCTTCTCGCCGAACACCTCGCCGAGCGAGCCGCCGAAGACGGTGAAGTCCTGGGCGAACACCGCGACCTGGCGGCCGTCCACGGTGCCGTAGCCGGTCACCACGCCGTCGCCGTACGGCCGGTTCTTCTCCTGGCCGAAGTTGGTCGAGCGGTGCCGGGCGAACTCGTCGAACTCCACGAAGGAGTCCTCGTCCAACAGTTCCGCGACCCGCTCGCGGGCGGTCAGCTTGCCCTTGGCGTGCTGCTTCTCCACGGCCTTCGCGGAGCCGGAGTGCACCGCCTCGTCCAGCCTTCGCCGCAGGTCGGCGAGCTTGCCGGCGGTGGTGTGGGGGTCGTACGACGCCTCGGTCATCCGGTGGCTCTCCCTGATCCATGGCCGCGACCTGTTCGAGTGCGCGCGGGGCCGGGTGGTGGGCCCGCGCATGAGGGCAGGGCGGCGCTACGAACTACCGCTGGGTAGCGTAGCCAGCGCGGAGGGCGATGCGGCACGTCCTGGCGTCATGACCATCGACACAGTTCTGTTGACGGGTGTTCTGCGGGACGATGGGGCGGCCTGCGTCCCGGACCCGATCTAGGGTTTTCCCATGACCGCACCCGAGACCCCCCGCCGCAGCGGACTGCGCGGCTTCGGCCACGCCGGACCGTCGCCCTGGACCGACCTGGACCGTCCGCCGCTGGACGAGGAGGCGCTGCGCCACGACCTGCTCGTCCCGGGCGGCCTGTGGACCTCGCTGGACGTCGTCGCCGAGACCGGCTCCACCAACAGCGACCTCGCCGCCCGGGCCGCGGCGGGCGCCGCCCAGGGCGCGGTGCTGGTGGCCGAGGCGCAGAGTGCCGCCCGCGGCCGGCTGGGCCGGCAGTGGACCGCCCCGCCCCGCTCCGGGCTGTTCCTGTCCGTGCTGCTGCGCCCCGAGGGGGTGCCGGTCGAGCGGTACGGCTGGCTGCCGATCCTGGCGGGGGTGGCCGCGGCCAGCACGCTCGGCCGGGTCGCCGGGGTCGAGGTCGGCCTGAAGTGGCCCAACGACCTCCAGGCGGAGATCGACGGCGCGGAGCGCAAGCTCGGCGGCATCCTCACCGAGCTGTCGGGCGGCGCGGTGGTGGTCGGCATGGGCCTCAACGTCTCGCTGCGCACGGAGGAACTGCCCGTCCCCGCCGCCGCCTCGCTCGCGCTGGCCGGCGCCTCCACCACCGACCGGGGCACCCTGCTGCGCGCCCTGCTGCGCGAGCTGGCCGAGCTGTACCGGGAGTGGACGGCCGCCGCGGGCGACCCGCACGCCAGCGACCTGCTGCGCGCCTACGCGGACCGCTGCACCACGCTCGGCCGCCGGGTGAAGGTGCACCTGCCGGGCGACCGCGAGCTGGTCGGCGAGGCGGTGGCGGTGGACGGCGACGGGCGGCTGGTGGTCCGCACGCCGGACGGCGTACGCCGGGCGGTCGGTGCCGGGGACGTCGTCCACGTGCGCCCCGAGGCCCGCTGAACGGCAGTCTTCACCACCCCTTGACCCGGGCTGATGCCCCGGATCCGACGATTCCGTGCGAACATTCCACCTGGCAGCGGTGTGAGGCGCGCCACTGTCCGCCCGGGTGGCGGACGGCGCGCCCGGACAGGTAGGACACGAGGCGAGTGCGGCGATCGCACGGGGACGGACCGGTGGCAGAGGACGGCAGCAGCGGCGCGACGGCGGGCAGCAACGACCCCACGGTCGCGCTCGAACTGGAACGCCTGATCCTGGACGCGCCGCGCCGCTACACCCCGTACCAGGCCGCGCGCGCCGCCGACGTCCCGATGGAGCTGGCCACCCGGTTCTGGCGCGCCATGGGCTTCCCCGACATCGGCCAGTCCCGCGCGCTCACCGACGGCGACGTGATCGCGCTGCGCCGCCTGGCCGGCCTGGTGGAGTCCGGGCTGCTCAGCGAGTCGATGGCGATCCAGGTGGCCCGTTCCACCGGTCAGACCACGGCCCGGCTGGCCGGCTGGCAGATGGACACCTTCCTGGAGAACCTCACCCAGTCCGCCGAGCCCGGGCTGACCCGGGCCGACGTCGCGTACCCGCTGGTCGAGCTGCTGCTGCCGGAGCTGGAGCAGTTCCTGGTGTACGTCTGGCGGCGCCAGCTGGCGGCCGTCACCGGCCGGGTGGTGCAGGCCGCCGAGGACAACGAGATCACCAGCGGACGGCTCGCCGTCGGCTTCGCCGACCTGGTCGGCTTCACCCGGCTGTCCCGGCGGCTGGAGGAGGAGGAGCTCGGCGAGCTGGTCGAGACCTTCGAGAACACCTGCTCGGACCTGATCGCCGGCCAGGGCGGCCGGGTGATCAAGACGCTCGGCGACGAGATCCTCTACGTCTCCGAGGACCCGGCGACCGCCGCCGAGATCGCGCTGAGCCTGATCGAGGCGCTGGCCGGGGACGACACCATCCCGCCGCTGCGGGTCGGCATGGCCTTCGGCACGGTCACCTCGCGGATGGGCGACGTCTTCGGCACCACCGTCAACCTGGCCAGCCGGCTGACCTCGATCGCCCCCAAGGACGCGGTGCTGATCGACGGCGAGTTCGCCGCCGCGCTGGAGCAGAACGGCAGCGTCGCCCCGGCCGACTCGGAGGGGCCGGGCCTGGCCGAGGCGCTGTCGGCCGCGGCCGGGATGCCCGCCTCCGGGCTGCCGATGCCGGGCCCGGAGGCCGGGGCCCGGTTCCACCTGCAGCCGATGTGGCGGCGGCCGGTGCGGGGGCTCGGACTGGTCGAGCCGTGGCTGCTCACCCGGCGGCTGAAGGCCGAGTAGCGCTCCGCCCGCGGAGAGGGCGAACAGCGGCCCGCCGCGGGGAAGGCGAATAGCGCTCCGCCTGCGGGGAAGGCGTGGGAGCGGAGAAGCCGTTCGCGGTGCGGAGGTCCGTGGGCGCTCGCTCTTCCGTGGTGGGTGGGGCTCTCCCGCGATGGGTGCGGCTCTCCCGCGGCGGGTACGGCTTCCCGGGTGCCGAACGGTTGAAACCCGTACGGTCGGCTGCGGGTCCGTCCGGGCAAACGGGGCATAACCGAACGAACCCGCCATAGTCTTGGTGCAAGCGGCCGGTCGGGTGCGGCCGGTCGGCGGGGGTCTGGCAGGACCGAGCACAGGGAGCGAGGCGAGCCGGTGAGCAGCGAGGCGATCATGACGGACCGCGACTGCGACTGCGGCCGCCTGCGGAACCCCGACCCGCTGCCCGACCTGAGGCTGCAGTCCGTGGTCGAGCTCGCCCAGGACATGGCCGCCGCGCTCACCCCGCTGGAGGCCGTCCGGGCCGCCGCCACCCGGGCCACCGAGGCGCTCGGCGCCACCATGGCCGCCGTCTCGGTCTGGGACCGGGAGTCCGGCCGGCTGCGGGTCCTGGTCAACCACGGAGAACTCGCCCCGGGCGAGGAGGAACTGCCCGAGGACGAGTCGTACCCGGTCGCCGACTTCCCCGAGATCGTCACGTACCTGGAGGAACGCTGGACCACCGGGCGGCTGCCGCGCGCCTGGCTGCAGAGCGCCGAGAACAGCGAGCCGCACGCCGGGCACGCCCACCCGACCGCCGGTGCGTACTGCCAGGAGCGCGCCGCGGCGCTGCGCCGGCGCGGGCGGGCCTGCTGCGTGGTCGCGCCGATCGTGCTGCACGGCCAGGCCTGGGGCGAGCTCTACCTCGCCCGGTCGGCCGGGATGCCCGGGTTCACCGAGGGCGACGCCGACTACGCGACGCTGCTCGCCGCCCAGGTCTCGGCCGGGCTGGCGCAGACCGAGCGCCTCGCCGACCTGCGCAAGCTCGCCTTCTCCGACCCGCTCACCGGCCTGGCCAACCGGCGGGCCGTCGACGCCCGGCTGGAGAGCGCGCTGGAGGCGCACAACCGGGACAACACCGTGGTCTCCCTGGTGGTCTGCGACGTCAACGGACTGAAACGGGTCAACGACCAGCTCGGCCACGAGATGGGCGACCGGCTGCTGGAGCGGTTCGCCCACCAGCTCTCGCTGGCCGCCGCCAAGCTCCCCGGCAGCCTCGCCGCCCGGCTCGGCGGCGACGAGTTCTGCCTGCTGGTGGAGGGCCAGAAGGCCGACGAGGTGGTCGCCGTCGCCGAGGAGCTGTGCGCCCGGGCGCTCGCGCTCTCCGAGGGCGAGGGCGTGGCCTGCGGCGTCGCCTCCACCGGGGACTCGATCGGGCCCGTCACCACCCCCGACCGGCTGTTCCGGCTCGCCGACGCCGCCCAGTACCGGGCCAAGGCGGCCCGGGCCGCCCACCCGGTGGTCGCCGGGCGCAGCCACGGCCCCGGATTCTCGCCCGACCCCACGGTGCTGCTCGCCGACGCCGCCGACCCGCACCACCGGGCGGACGGGCGGCGCGGGCCGAACGGCCGGGCCGGGGCGGGCGACCGGCGGCGGTTCCGCGGCGCCGCCCACAGCGCCGACCCGGGGCAGCTGCTCACCGCCGTGCTCGCCTCCCTCGACCGGGCCGCCGCGGCCCGGGCCGTCCACCCGGCGGACACCCTCGGCAAGCTGGTCGTGGTCGCCGAGGCCGCCGCCCGGTTGCTGGACGCCGTCGGCTGGTGGGTCTCGTACGTTCCGCCGGGCTCCCAGTTCATGCGCACCGCCCAGCACGCCGTCTACCGGATGACCAGCGGCCCCGCCAACGCCCGCGCCGAGACCCAGCGGGCCCGGATCGAGGCCCCCGACGCGGTCTTCGACCTCCGGCACTACCCGATGACCCGCCGTGCCGTGCGCGGCGGCGCCTTCGCCCTGCGGTCGGGCGCGGCCGGCAACGACCCGGCGGAGGAGGCGATGCTCGTCGTCTCCGGCTACCGGGGCATGGTCGCGGCGGGTGGCCAGAACCCGGCCGGCGGCTGGCTGGTGGAGCTCTTCGCCGACGACGCCACCCTGCCGCTGGGCCAGGCCGCCTGCGCCATGCGGGCCCTGGTCTCGGTCGCCCTGGCGGGGCCGGCCTCGCCGCCGGCGGTCTGAGGCGTCGGCCCCGGCCGGGGCCCGTCGGCGGACCGGGTGGCGGCGTCCCGCCCCGGGCGTCTCGCCGCCGGTACGGCTCCCGCGGTGGGTCAGGCGGGCCGTTCATCCGGCGCGCCCTCGTGTCGCTGTGCCGCGTGCCGGTCGCGGTGGTGGCCGTGTGCTGGTTCAGGCGCCGCGGCCGCCGTCGGCGGCGGGCGGGTTGAGCGCCCGGAGGGCGGCGTCGACCAGGAGGTCGGCGTGCTCGTGGGTGAGCGGGCCGAGCCGGAACTGCCAGCGGTAGTTGAGCGGACCGTAGAAGAGTTCGACGGCCAGGTCGAGGTCGGCGTCGGGGGCGATCTGGCCGGCCTCGCGGGCACGGCGGAGGCGGTCGCGGGTGACGTCCAGCAGCGGGTCCAGCAGGCGGGTGCGGTACTCGGCGTGCAGCGCGGGGTCGTTGAGGATCTCGGCGAGGAGCGCGCGGTAGGTGCGGTCGGCGCCCGGGTCGGCGAGCTCGTCGCTGGTGGGGCGCAGGACGGCGCGGAGGTCGGCGCCGAGGTCGCCGGTGTCGGGGAGGGCGAGGCTGCCCTCGTGTTCGCCGGCGGCGAGGAAGGCGTCGAAGACCACCGCTCCCTTGGAGGGCCACCACCGGTAGATGGTCTGCTTGCCGACGCCGGCGCGGGCGGCGATCGCCTCGATGGTCAGCTTGCCGTAGCCGACCTCGGCGACGAGTTCGGTGGCCGCGGTGAGGACGGCGGCGCGGGCGCGCTCGCTGCGGCGGGCGGGGTCGGGGGCGGTTCTGGAAGCCATGGGAAAAATTCTATGCGAAACAGCGAGACGAACCGTATTGTCTTCTCAAGCAACCGCGAGACGGTCCGTCTCGTCTTCATCGCTGCCCCGGAGGTGCCCGTGAACCGCCCCGCACACATCCTGATGGTCTCCATTCCGGCCCATGGCCACGTCAACCCCAGCCTCGCCGTGATCACCGAGCTGGTCGCCCGCGGCCACCGGGTCAGCTACGTCAACGACCCGTCCTTCCGGGAAACCGTGGAGTCCACCGGCGCCGCCTTCGTCCCGTACCCGACGAAGCTGCCGCTCGCCGACGACCCGGACGGCTGGATGGAGGATCCGGTGGCGATCCAGGAGCTGTTCCTGGACGACGCGCTCTCCATGTGGCCCGTCCTCCTGGAGGCCTTCGCCGACGACCGGCCCGACCTGGTGCTCTGCGACATCGCGGGCTTCGCGGCCCGGGCGCTCGGCGAACGGCTGGGGGTGCCGGTCGTGCAGCTGTCGCCCACCTTCGTCGGCTGGGAGGGCTTCGAGCAGGACCTCGCGGAGGTGTTCGAGGCGATCCGCACCGGTCCGGGCGGCGCCGAGCACTACCGCCGGTTCGCCGACTGGCTGGCCGAGGCCGGTGCGGCGCAGCGTGACGTGGACGCCTTCAAGAACCGCCCGGAGCGGGCGATCGCCCTGGTCCCGCGCGCCCTGCAGCCCAACGCCGACCGGGTCGACGAGCGGCGGATCAGCTTCGTCGGGCCCTGCTTCGGCGACCGCGCCCACCAGGGGCGGTGGGAGCGGCCGGCCGGCGCCGAGAAGGTGCTGCTGGTCTCGCTGGGCTCGGCCTTCACCCACCAGCCCGCCTTCTACCGGGCCTGCGTCCGGGCCTTCGGCGAGCTGCCGGGCTGGCACACCGTGCTCCAGATCGGCAGCCACACCGACCCGGCCGAGCTCGGCGAGGTGCCGGACACCGTCGAGGTGCACCGGTGGGTGCCGCAGCTGTCGGTGCTCTCCCAGGCGGACGCCTTCGTCACCCACGCGGGCATGGGCGGCTCCAGCGAGGGGCTGTTCCACGCCGTGCCGATGATCGCGGTGCCGCAGGCCACCGACCAGTTCGCCAACGCGGACGCCCTGGTGGGGCTCGGCGTCGCCCGCCGGCTGGACACCGAGCAGGCCACCGCGGAGGCGCTGCGCGCCGCCCTGCTGGAGCTGGTCGGCGACCCGGCGGTGGCCGAGCGGCTGCGCGAGCTGTCCGCCGCCGGGCGGGCCGAGGGCGGCACCGCCCGGGCGGCGGACCTGATCGAGGCCGAGCTCGTGAGGTGAACTCACGAGGTGAAGCGGAGGCGGCCCGGGGGCCGCGCTGTGCGGCGCCGGTCCGGAGGGCGGAGAATCCGGATGGCGAGCACCTGTTGTCATATCTTCATTCACCTGATGTGATGGTGTATATGGATATGCACAGTGCTGTGGCCCCCGACGCTCCGCTGGTCCTGGTCGGCAAGGCCGACGTCAGCGCGGAGGACGTCCTCGCCGTCGCCCGGGGCAACGCCCGGGTCGAGATCGGCCCCGACGCGCTGGCCGAGATGGCGACCGCCCGCGCGCGGATCGACGCCCTCGCGGCCGAGCCGCGCCCCGTCTACGGCGTGTCGACCGGCTTCGGCGCGCTCGCCGTGCGCCACATCAGCCCCGAACTGCGCGCCCAGCTGCAGCGGTCGCTGGTGCGCTCGCACGCCGCCGGCATGGGGCCGGCGGTCGAACGCGAGGTGGTCCGCGCGCTGGTGTTCCTGCGGATGAAGACGCTGGCCTCCGGCCGTACCGGCGTCCGGCCGCTGGTCGCCCGGACCATGGCCGCCCTGCTCAACGCGGGCATCACCCCGGTGGTGCGGGAGTTCGGCTCGCTCGGCTGCTCCGGCGACCTCGCGCCGCTGTCGCACTGCGCACTGGTCCTGATGGGCGAGGGCACCGCCACCGGCCCGGACGGCGTGGAGAAGCCCGCCGCCGAACTGCTCGCCGCCGCCGGGATCGAGCCCGTCGAGCTGCTGGAGAAGGAGGGCCTCGCCCTCATCAACGGCACCGACGGCATGCTCGGCATGCTGGTGATGGCCATCGCCGACCTCCAGCGGCTGTTCACCACCGCCGACATCACCGCCGCGATGAGCCTGGAGGCGCTGCTCGGCACCGAGAAGGTGCTCGCCCCCGAGCTGCACGCCCCGATCCGCCCGCACCCGGGCCAGGCGCTGAGCGCCGCCAACATGCTCGCCGTCCTCAAGGACTCCGGCCTCACCGGCCACCACCAGGACGACGCGCCGCGGGTCCAGGACGCCTACTCGATCCGCTGCGCCCCGCAGGTCGCCGGCGCCGGCCGGGACACCCTGGAGCACGCCCGGCTGGTCGCCTCGCGCGAACTGGCCGCCTCGGTCGACAACCCGGTGGTGCTGCCGGACGGCCGGGTGGAGTCCAACGGCAACTTCCACGGCGCCCCGGTCGCCTACGTGCTGGACTTCCTCGCCATCGCCGCCGCCGACCTCGGCTCGATCTCCGAGCGCCGCACCGACCGGCTGCTCGACAAGGCCCGCTCGCACGGCCTGCCGGCCTTCCTGGCCGACGACCCGGGCGTGGACTCCGGCCTGATGATCGCCCAGTACACCCAGGCCGCGCTGGTCAGCGAGAACAAGCGGCTCGCCGTCCCGGCCTCGGTCGACTCGATCCCCTCCTCCGCGATGCAGGAGGACCACGTGTCGATGGGCTGGTCGGCCGCGCGCAAGCTGCGCCAGGCCGTGGCCAACCTCGGCCGGATCCTCGCCGTCGAACTCACCGCGTCCGCCCGGGCGCTGGAGATCCGTCAGCAGGCCGACGCGTCGGGCCGCGTCGCCCCGGCCACCGCGGCCGCCATGGCCGCCGCCCGGGAGGCGGGCGTCGGCGGCGCCGGCCGCGACCGCTTCCTCTCGCCCGACCTGGAGGCCGCCGCCGAGCTGGTCGCCTCCGGCGAGCTGGTGCGGGCGGTCGAGCGGGTCACCGGCCCGCTGGCCTGAGACCCGGCCGGCCGGGGTCGTGGCGTCGCCGCGGAGTGACGGGGGCTCAGTCCCAGTCGCTTCGCGGCGAGCGCTCCGCGCGGTCCCGGCGGTTGCGCAGCTCGCCCAGGGCGGCCGCCAGGTTGACCCCGACGATGCCCGCCCAGCAGACCACCAGACCGGCGAAGCCGCCGCTCTCCGGGCTGCCCGCGATCGCCGTCAGCGGGATGCCGAGGACCAGCGAGGTCACCGCGAGCCCGGTGTTGGAGCGCTTGCCCCAGCCCGGACGGCGGGACTGCCCCCGGTGGGGGGACCGCGGCTCGTAGTCGTCCAACCGCTGGGCCACCGACCGCTCGACCCGGGCGTCCAGCCGGGCGTCGAGCCGCTTCATGAAGGAGTCGACGAGTGCGTCCTCGTACTCCTTGCCGAGCTCCTTGCGGGCCTGGAGGGTGGCGTCGAGGTCGCGCCGCAGTTCGTCCTGACGAGTGTCCATGGAACCAGGGTGGGGCCGCCGGGGCCCCCGGTCCATCCGTTCGCAGGAGGAATCCGGGCGGGCTCAGGGACAAATCAGGGTTACCCCGACCCGGCGCGGCCGACCGCGGGCCCGACCGGTCCGACCGGTCCGGCCCGCGCGACCGGTCCGACCCAAGGGGCGTCCCACCGGACGTCCCGCCGTACGAGACGTCTTTGCCAGGTGCGGCCCGCTCCTGCACAGTCGTCGTCCGACCCCCTCGCACCCGGAGGTACCGCTGATGACCGCCACCGACGAGACCGGCAGCGTCGGCCCCTCCGCCCGGCTGCTCCAACTGTTCGAGGGGCACCGGCTGACGCCGACCCAGCGCCGGATCGCCCACTCGCTGGTGCGGCACGCCACCGAGGCGCCGTTCCTGTCCAGCGTCGAGGTCGCCGAACTCGCGGGCGTCAGCCAGCCCTCCGTCACCCGCTTCGCGGTCGCGCTCGGGTACGACGGCTACCCGGCGCTGCGCAAGCAGCTGCGCGAACTCGGCGGCGGCGAACAGGCCGCGCCGGAGACCCCGGACGACGCGGTGCGCAACGAGCACCAGCAGGCCGTGCTCGCCGAGATCGCCCACCTGCGCCACCTCGCCGAACTCCTCGCCGACCCGGAGCCGATCACCCGGGCCGCCCGGCTGCTCGCCGCCTCCCGCCCGCTGCCGGTGCTCGGCCTGCGGGCCGCCTCGGCGCAGGCGCGCGGCTTCGCCTACTTCGCGGCCAAGGTGCACCCGGACATCCGGCTGCTGGACGAGGGCGGCAGCATGCTCGCCGACCGGCTGGAACAGGCCCGGGCGGCCGGGGCCAGCGCACTGCTCTGCTTCGCGCTGCCGCGCTACCCGCGGGAGCTGATGGACGCGCTGACGGTGGCCCGCGAGTGCGGGCTGACGGTGCTCACCGTGGCCGACAGCGCCTTCGCGCCGGTCGCCAAGCTGTCCGACCTGATGCTGCCGGCCGCCGTCGGCACCGGGCTGGTCTTCGACACCGCGTGCGCCCCGATGATGCTCGGCCGGGTGCTGCTGCAGTCCATGTGCGACGAACTGCCGGGAGCGGAAGCCCGGTTGGAGGCGATCGAGCAGTCGGCGGCGGCGCGCGGCCTCTTCCTGGAATGAGCGCGGAACAAGCACGGCCCGGAACGGCGGCGGGGGAGTAGCCGTCACGAACCCGGGCATCCCCTCCTGCAGGGGGTGCCACCCATGCACGTGATCCACGAGATGAAGTTCGTCGCCCGCCTCTCCTCGGGCGCCGACGAATGGTCCTGCCCCGCCTGCGGACGCCGCGTCACCCTGCGGCGCCTGCCCGAACCCGAACTGACCGTCCTCGACCCGGGCGACGAGTCGGCCGTCCACGTCGGCGTCATCGAACCCGACGCCCGCGCCGTCGCGGCCGCCGAGAAGTACGGCCTCGGCCCCGTCCAGAACATCCCCCGCCCGCCGTCCCCGCCCGCCCCGGACGCCGACGACCGCCGCTGGCTCGCCGAGATCGGCATCGACTGGGACGGCGGCGCGGCGGCCTGACTCAGCCGCGCGGCGCGTACAGCGGAAGGCCGGAGGTGTCCAGCTCGGCGGGCAGCGGCGCGGGCAGCGGGACGGCCTCGCCGTACGTGCCGCGCAGGACGCCCTGGTACTCGCCGTCGCGGGGGCGGGTGTGGAGTGTCCAGGCGCCCTTGCGGGGGTCGACCGTGAGGAGGACCGGAACGCCTGCGATCGCGTACCAGCTGGTCCTGGCGGCGATGTGGGTGATGAGCGAGGGGCCGGGAACGACCTGAACGGCGAGAGCGGCACGGCGGGGATCGGCTCGCCGGTCGTCCTCGTTCTCCCATGCGACGGGCAGCACGATCAGGTCGGGGGTGGCGTAGTCGTCCTCGTCGTCCGGTAGGGCGACCGATGACGACTCGTAGGCGCCGAGGTTCGCGGGCAGCTGCGGTCCGAGGTCTTCGCGCAGGTGGCGCACTGTGCCGGCGTGTTTCCCTCGGCGGGGAGGCGACATCAGCAGCGTGCCGCCGATGATCTCGACCCGCAGCCCGGTGCGCCGCTCGATCCCTTCGGCGGTCCGGCGCAGCCTGCCGGAGCGTGCCGGAACAGCTGCCATGGCGTCCTCCGCTGGGCCGATCGGCTGGTGCTTCCGGCCGCAGGCTACTGGCGGCAGGCGTTCCGGTTCGGGCGTTGATCGGATGCTTTCGGGGTCTGGTCGAAAGCCGACTGTTTAGTTATATTCAATCGAACATAGCTTGAATGAATCCATCCGCAGGGAGGCCGAACTATGGTGCAGCAGGCGAGCGGGCCGCGTGAGGTGCGCGCGGCGCGTGGGACGGGGCTGACGGCGCAGGGGTGGCAGCAGGAGGCGGCCCTGCGGATGCTGATGAACAACCTCGACCCCGAGGTGGCCGAGCACCCGTCCAAGCTGGTGGTCTACGGCGGCACGGGCAAGGCCGCGCGGGACTGGCGCTCCTTCGACGCCATGGTGAGGACGCTGGAGGGCCTGAAGCAGGACGAGACCATGCTGGTCCAGTCCGGGCGGCCGGTCGGCGTGATGCAGACCCATGAGTGGGCGCCGCGCGTGCTCATCGCCAACTCCAACCTGGTCGGCGACTGGGCCAACTGGGAGGAGTTCCGCCGGCTGGAGAGCCTCGGGCTCACCATGTACGGGCAGATGACGGCCGGGTCGTGGATCTACATCGGCACCCAGGGCATCCTCCAGGGCACCTACGAGACCTTCGCCGCCGTCGCCAACAAGCGGTACAACGGTTCGCTGGAGGGCACCATCACCCTCACCGCCGGCCTCGGCGGGATGGGCGGCGCCCAGCCGCTGGCCGTCACCATGAACGGCGGCGTGGCGATCTGCATCGACTGCGACCCGTCCCGGATCTCCCGCCGGATCGAGCACCGCTACCTGGACGTCGAGGCCAAGAACCTCGCGCACGCGCTGGAGCTGGCCACCGCGGCCCGCGACAAGAAGCAGCCGCTCTCCATCGGCCTGCTGGGCAACGCCGCCGAGCTCTTCCCGCAGCTGCTCGCGATGGACGCGCCGATCGACATCGTCACCGACCAGACCAGCGCCCACGACCCGCTGAGCTACCTGCCGATCGGCGTCGCCTTCGACGACATGGCCACCTACGCGGCCGAGAAGCCCGCGGAGTTCACCACCCGCTCGCGCGAGTCGATGGCCAAGCACGTCGAGGCCATGGTCGGCTTCCTGGACCGCGGCGCCGAGGTCTTCGACTACGGCAACTCGATCCGCGGCGAGGCCCAGCTGGCCGGCTACGACCGCGCCTTCGCCTTCCCCGGCTTCGTCCCCGCGTACATCCGCCCGCTGTTCTGCGAGGGCAAGGGCCCGTTCCGCTGGGCGGCCCTGTCCGGCGACCCGCAGGACATCGCCAAGACCGACAAGGCCGTGCTCGACCTCTTCCCGGAGAACGAGTCGCTGCACCGCTGGATCAAGATGGCCCAGGAGAAGGTGCACTTCCAGGGCCTGCCCGCGCGCATCTGCTGGCTCGGCTACGGCGAGCGCGACAAGGCCGGCGAGCGCTTCAACGACATGGTCGCCTCCGGCGAGCTGTCCGCGCCGATCGTCATCGGCCGCGACCACCTGGACTGCGGCTCGGTCGCCTCCCCGTACCGGGAGACCGAGGCGATGCTGGACGGCTCGGACGCGATCGCCGACTGGCCGCTGCTCAACGCCATGGTCAACGTGGCCTCCGGCGCCTCCTGGGTCTCCATCCACCACGGCGGCGGCGTCGGCATCGGCCGCTCCATCCACGCCGGTCAGGTCACCGTGGCCGACGGCACGCCGCTGGCCGGCGAGAAGATCCGCCGGGTGCTCACCAACGACCCGGGCATGGGCGTCATCCGGCACGTCGACGCCGGCTACGACCGGGCGGTCGAGGTCGCCGACGAGCGCGGCGTGCGCGTTCCCATGGGTGAGCTGTGACGGTTCCGTCGTTCGAAGAGATGTGGGCGGAGCTGCTCCCCGTGGGCCGCTCCGCCTCCTCCGGCGGCTACCGCCGCTTCGCCTGGAACTCCGCCGACGCCGAGTGCCGCGCCTGGTTCGAGCAGCAGGCGCGCAGCCGCGGCCTGACGTACGAGCTGGACCGCAACGGCAATCAGTGGGCCTGGCTGGGCGACCCGAACGGGCGGGGGGCGGTCGTCACCGGCTCCCACCTGGACTCCGTCCCGGACGGCGGGGCCTTCGACGGCCCGCTCGGGGTGGTCTCCTCCTTCGCCGCACTGGACGAACTGCGCGCCAGGGGAACGGAGCTCACCAGGCCCCTGGCGATCGTCAACTTCGGCGACGAGGAGGGCGCCCGGTTCGGGGTGGCCTGCATCGGCTCCCGGCTGACCGCCGGGGTGCTGTCCCGCGAGGCCGCGTACGAGCTGCGCGACGCCGACGGCCTGCGGCTGCCCGACGCGATGGAGAAGGCCGGCTACGACCCGACCGCGATCGGCGCGGACGACGACCGGCTGGCCCGGATCGGCGCCTTCGTCGAGCTCCACGTCGAGCAGGGCCGCTGCCTCGCCGAGGGGCAGCCGGTCGGCGTGGCGGGCGCGATCTGGCCGCACGGCCGCTGGCGGTTCGACTTCCACGGCGAGGCCAACCACGCCGGCACCACCCGGATCGAGGATCGCCGCGACCCGATGCTGACCTACGCCAACACCGTGCTCGCCGCCCGCAAGAAGGCCAAGCTGGCGGGCGCGCTGGCCACCTTCGGGAAGGTCGCGGTGGAGCCCAACGGCACCAACGCGATCGCCTCGCTGGTGCGCGGCTGGCTGGACTCCCGGGCCGCCGACGAGCGCACCCTGACCGAGCTGGTCGCCGAGATCGAGCGGGCCGCCGCCGAGCGCGGCGAGCGCGACGGCGTCCGGGTCGAGCTGACCCGCGAGTCCTACACCCCGGTGGTGGACTTCGACGGGCCGCTGCGCGACCGGCTGGCCAAGCTGCTGGACGCCCCCGTGCTGCCCACCGGCGCGGGACACGACGCCGGCATCCTGGCCTCCGCGATCCCGACCGCCATGCTGTTCGTGCGCAACCCCACCGGCGTCTCGCACTCCCCGGCCGAGCACGCCGAGCAGGCCGACTGCCTGGCCGGGGTCGCCGCCCTCGCCGACGTACTGGAGGACCTGGCGTGCCAGTGAACGAGCACGTGCGCTACTGGGCGCAGTACGCCTGGCTGCCGCACGACAACGGGCCGGTGGTCGAGCCGGACGTGCTGATCACCACCGGCCCCGGCGGCACGATCGCCGCCGTCACCCCGGACAGCGGCCCCTGCCCGCCCGACGCCGTCCGGCTCGACGGGCTGCTGCTGCCCGGTCAGGCGAACGCCCACTCGCACGCCTTCCACCGGGCGCTGCGCGGGCACGTCCAGGTCGGCTCCGGCACCTTCTGGACCTGGCGCGACACCATGTACCGGTTCGCCGGCGCGCTGGACCCGGACCGCTACCTGGAGCTCGCGACCGCCGTCTACGCCGAGATGGCGCTGGCCGGCATCACGGCCGTCGGCGAGTTCCACTACCTGCACCACGCGCCCGGCGGCGCCCGCTACACCGACCCGAACGCGATGGGCGAGGCGCTGATCGAGGCCGCCGCCCGGGCCGGCATCCGGATCACCCTGCTGGACACCTGCTACCTCTCCTCCGGCTTCGGCGCCGAGCCGACCAGGCCGCAGCTGCGGTTCAGCGACGGCGACGCGGAGGCCTGGGCGGTCCGGGCGGACGCGCTCAAGCCGCGCGAGCACGCCCGGATCGGCGCCGCCGTCCACTCGGTGCGGGCCGTCCCGGCCGAGCAGCTGGGCACCGTCGCGCACTGGGCGTCGGTGCGCGGGGCGCCGCTGCACGTCCACCTCTCCGAGCAGACCGCCGAGAACGACGCCTGCCTGGCCGCGCACGGCGTCACCCCGACGAGGCTGCTCGCCGACCACGGCGCGCTCGGCCCGCGCACCTCGGCCGTGCACGCCACCCACCTCACCGACGAGGACGTCCGGCTGCTCACCGACTCCTCCACCACGGTCTGCATGTGCCCCACCACCGAGCGGGACCTCGCGGACGGCATCGGCCCGGCCCGCCGGCTGGCCTCGGCGGGCTCCCCGATCACCCTGGGCAGCGACAGCCACGCGGTGATCGACCCGTTCGAGGAGGCCCGCGCGCTGGAGCTGGACGAGCGGCTGCGCACCCGCACCCGCGGCCACTGGACGGCGAACGCGCTGCTGCGGGCCGGGACCGAGGACGGCCACGCCTCGCTCGGCTGGCCGGAGGCCGGACGGATCGAGGCCGGGGCGCTCGCCGACTTCACGGTGATCGCGCTGGACACCGTCCGCACGGCCGGACCGCCGCCCCGGCTCGGCGCCGAGATCGCGGTCTTCGCGGCCTCGGCGGCGGACGTGCGGCACGTCGTGGTCGGCGGCCGGCACGTCGTCCGGGACGGCGTGCACCGGCTGGTGGCCGACGTGCCGGGCGCGCTGCGCTCCGCGATCGGCGCGCTGGACTACTGACCCCGTTCAACTCCCTTCGGAAGGCGTTGCCTTGAGCACCACGACCACCCTGATCACGGGCATCGGCAGCCTGGTCACCAACGACCCCGGGCAGGGCGCCGGGCCGCTCGGCCTGCTCACCGACGCGGCCGTGGTGGTCGACGGCGGCACCGTCGCCTGGGTCGGCCCGGCCGCGCAGGCACCGGCGGCGGACGAGCGCTTCGACGCCGAGGGCCGGGCCCTGCTGCCCGGCTTCGTCGACTCGCACGCCCACCTGGTGTTCGCGGGCGACCGCACCGCCGAGTTCAACGCCCGGATGTCCGGGCAGCCGTACACGGCGGGCGGCATCCGGACCACGGTGGCGGCCACCCGGGCGGCGAGCGACGCCGAACTGGACGCCAACCTGGCCCGGTTCGTCCGGGAGGCGGTGCGCCAGGGCACCACCACCATCGAGTGCAAGTCCGGCTACGGGCTGACGGTCGAGGACGAGGCGCGCGCCCTGCGGATCGCCGCCGCGCACACCCCGGAGACCACCTACCTGGGCGCCCACGTGGTCGCCCCCGAGTACGCCGGGGACCCGGCCGGGTACGTCGACCTGGTCACCGGCGAGATGCTGGACGCCTGTGCGCCGCACGCCCGTTGGGTGGACGTGTTCTGCGAGAAGGGCGCCTTCGACGGGGACCAGGCGCGGGCCGTCCTGACGGCGGGGATCGAGAAGGGCCTCACGCCGCGCGTGCACGCCAACCAGCTCACCTACGGGCCGGGCGTGCAGCTCGCGGTGGAGCTGGGAGCCGCCTCGGCGGACCACTGCACCCATCTGACGGACGAGGACGTGGCGGCGCTGGCCGGCTCGGCGACGGTGGCCACCCTGCTGCCGGGGGCGGAGTTCTCCACCCGGGCCGAGTACCCGAGCGGGCGCCGGCTGCTGGACGCGGGCGCGGTGGTGGCCCTGTCCACCGACTGCAACCCGGGCTCCAGCTTCACCAGTTCGATGGCGTTCTGTATTGCCGTGGCGGTGCGCGAGATGGGCATGACCCCGGACGAGGCGGTCTGGGCGGCGACGGCGGGCGGCGCCCGCGCCCTGCGGCGCAGCGACGTCGGCACCGTCACGGTCGGCGCCCGCGCCGACCTGCTCCTGCTGGACGCCCCCTCGCACGTCCACCTGGCCTACCGCCCGGGTGTCCCCCTGACGGCGGCGGTCTGGCGCGCGGGCGTCCGCGAGGTCTGAACGGTGGGTTCGCGTCGCCCCGTCGAGCAGCTGCTCCGACGGGTAGAAGGTCTGTTCGGGGGGGGAAGTGGGGGGGGGTAA
>NZ_JBHVJT010000022.1:68119-97694 GCF_042798815.1 Kitasatospora sp. NPDC057738
TCCCCCGGAGGGCGGTGTTCTGACACGCGGGCTTCCAAGAGGTCGAAATGGTGGGTTCGCGCCCCCCCGCCAAGCAGTTGCGCGATGGGGCGACGTGCTGTTCAGGGGGTGACGGTGAGGTGGTCGAACTCGCCGGCCTTGGCGCCCTGGAGGAACGTGGCGAACTGGGGGCGGGTGGTGCGGACGATGACATCACCCTCGTCAGACGAACGAGAACCGGCGTGCACCATTGGCCAGCACCGCGTTGCGTCTCATCCGGGCTGCCACAGCGTCACTCACATCGTTCGGAGTTCCCCGGAAGTCCGCGATGCACGACAGCAAGGCGGCGGCGTACCTGGGCGTTTGGAGGAACCCTGGGATCACGTCGGAGACGTAAACCCGGAACACCTTGGCCTGCCGGTACAGGTCTCCGGTGGACTCTTGCAGCCGGCGGAGCCCACTCCGCTGGAGCCGTCGCCACTGCACATGGGCGTCGGCGGACTGCCGGTTGGCGGCAACCAAGTCAGGAGCTTGATCGTCGGCGTCACAGGCGCGGCACCAGGCCCTGATGTCGGCGTCGGAGGGAGGTGTCCTGGCGTTCTCGATCCGGGACGACTTCGACTCCGACCAACCGCACCTGACGGCCAGCTCCCGCCCGCTGATCCCCGCGTCCTTCCGAATCTCGCTCAGCCGACCGGCAAGAGCTTCGCGGGCCTTCTGAACGTTCGGTGAGGGGTGCGCGGGCATGGAGCCGGCCTTCGTCAGATCTCGTACAGATGATGCGGGAGCGCCCGCTCCCAGACTGCTTCGAACGCGGTGGTGCACAGCTTCACGGTGTCCGGGTCTGTTGTGATCTCATCTTCGACCACGGCGCCGTCCCCGGAGAAGTGGTGCACCCGAAGCAGTGCACCGTCGAACAGCCAGAAGTCGTTCCCCGGCAGGGGGATGCTCGTGGCCTGTCGCCGTGGCAGCCAGCGGACCTGCTCGCCCGCCGTGACGTTGGCGTGGGTGACGTAGTGCTCCCACCGGATGTACTCGGACACGGGCTCGGAGACCACCCGGGCTCGGCGAATGACCACGCCCCGCGCCACGGCGTCTGTGATCAACTGGTCATAGGGATGCCACCAGGACGCCTGGTCCTCCCAGTTGATCCGCTCACCGCGCTGCCAGGCCTCGAACCGATCCGTCGGGGCGTACGAATCCCGCAGCTCCAGATGGACGGCGGACCGCTGACACTGCTCAAGCAGCTCAGCGAAGCTGGGCACGCTCGATGGCATCACATGCCTCCCTGATCATGGGCACCATCCGGGCCGGAAGCCTGACGATGGCCTCATTGTCGGGGACCGGCCCGTTCGCAGGACTCGTTCCTTCGCAATCCGCCTGGGTCTCGGGGCGCGGGTTCCACCCCTGGAAAAGGATCTCCTGAGCATCCGGGTCCACCCACACGGTGGGGCAGTGGTCCCGATCGGTACTGGGGTCGATGCCAACGAACTCCACGGCCATGGCCGGCTCCCTGATCTAGGTGCTTGCTCGGGCTTGCACAAGCTTCTCCGAACAGCGGATATGTAGTCAACGCCGCTATTTGACCGGTCGAATGCTGTGCAAGCTCATGCAAGTTCGTAGAGAGCGATGTCTCGCCGTCCGTAGCCTGGCCAGCATCGGCCAAGCAGTACGTGGCCGATGCGGATCACCGACTCCCCCCGCAGGTTCCTCCCTTTCCGGGGAGGTTGTTCCATTCATCCGATGAAGGGAGATCGCAATGTCCGTGATCACCAGCGACACCGAGAGCGCCGAGGCGGCCGAGTCCGTGACGCTCGACGAGAGCGCCACGAACACCATCCGGGGCAACGTCCGGGCGTTCCTGGACGAGGACAACACCTCGATGATGGGCGGCTGGACCAACTGACGGCCGACCTGAGCGCCTGAAGCAGTCGCGCGCCCGGCCCCACCTCAATTGGGGCCGGGCGCGTGGTTCCCAAGCATTCCAGCGAAGGAGTGTTCCTCCATGCGGTTCCTCAACATCCACCACACCCAGGAGACGATCGGCCGACTCGTGAGCGCGGTCGACGAGCAGCCTCCGCCGACCGCCGTGGACCTCCCGGCCGCGTACCGGAGGGTCGTCTCCGCGCTCCGTCCGCTGCCGGTCGAGGATGCGGGCATCACGCTGTCCTTCGAGGACAGCGAGTGGGGCAGCTACCTGATCGAGAACAGGACCTTCGAGAACATCTTCGAGGGGCTGGAGAACACCCCGCCCGACCTGCGGGAGCGGTGGAAGCGCGACTTCTCCGTGGCGCTCCTGCACACCAGGGACCTCGTCCCCGACTTGGGCGCCCTCGTGGACCTGGTGGTCACCGACGTCGTGATGTTCAGCTCGACCAACAAGGGTGGCGGCACCGGTTCGACGCTCCCGGGCCTGGTGAGCATGAGCCTGGGCGACGAGTGGCGGCCCCACGACTACGCCGAGTCCCTGGTGCACGAGACCGTGCACCTGAACGTCTTCCTGGCGGACATGGTGTACCGCCTCTACACGCGGCCGGCCAAGGAGCTGGGGGCCGACGAGTACCGGGTCGTCTCCGCGGTGAAGTTCGGGCAGATGCGCCCGCTGGACAAGGCCTTCCACAGTGCGGTGGTGGCCCCGCCCCTCATGCTCATGCAGCACCTGAGGGGTGAGACGGAGTTGGTGGACACGTTCCGCCACTCGATCCGCGAGTGCGCGGACGGCCTGCTGGACAAGCTGGACCTGTTCACGCCGTACGGCCAGGGGATGGTGCGCGAACTCGCGGACTTCGCCGAGACGATCGACTTCGATCTCGTCACCCGGTCGATCTCGGGCCGGGAGTTCGCGCACTACGACCTGCCTGCCGCAGCCTAGGCTTCGAAGACGATGCCGGCCTCCCTGGCGAGGCTCAGGGCCAGTTCCATGGACCCCGGGCCTCGCACGGTGGCACCCTTGAGGTGCGCGGCGCCTCCGACATCGATCAGTGTGCAGTTGTCGAAGCTGACACCGGGCTGAATGACGACGTTGGCGAACTGGGTTCCCGTGAGGTCGCACTTCTCGAATCGGACATCACGGAGTTCGGCGAACTGAAAGTCGGCCTGGGAGAGATTGCACTCCCTGAAGACCACCGTCTTGAACTTCGCGTAGCGGAACAGCGTGCTGTCTGTCCGATTGCCCTCGAAGAGGACGTCACGGAAACTGCCGTTGCTCCAGGACGACCCGGTGAGCCGGCACCCGGTCACCGTGCCGCGGAGGACGGATACGTCCTGTGTCCGGACCGTGGCGAAGTCGCAGGTGTCGAAGGCGATGTGAGCGAGCACCGACCGGACCAGGTGCATCCCGGTGAACCGGACGTTCTCGAAGGCGCATTGCTCGACCTCGACCGCTTCGCCCGATCGTCCGACGAGGCTCAGTCCGCTGTATTGCCTGCCTTTGATGGTGGCGTCGTCCTCGAAGTCATGGTCGGGCAGCTCCGCAGGTCGCAAAGCCACCTGAAAGCGCGGGGCCAGGGGATTCTTCTGGCGAGGCATGGCCTGAGTCATGACGGGCACCTCACAGTAGCCGCTGGAGTGGAGGAAATGAACGCTAGCACTCAACTGCCGTACGCAGAAAGGCAGTTGAAATGCATGGACTTTGGGATCCGGTAGCTATTCGGCCTGCCGAAAACCTCAGGGCATTTGGTGGCGCGGCGCTGATCACTCCAGGCCCAACGAGCGCCGTAGGAACTCCAGTTCGTGGTGCAGCAGGTTTTCCACCACCGCCTCGTCCGTCGGCCGGTGGCCGGTGGCGCGCAGCGGGAGGACCTCGTGCGGGCGGCCGGCGGCGAGGAGGGCGGCGGACAGCCGCAGGGTGTGGGCGGGGTAGACGTTGTCGTCGGCGAGGCCCTGGATCAGCAGCAGCGGGCGGCGGAGCTCCGGCGCCAGGGAGATCAGCGAACCGCTGTCGTAGTGCTCGGGGTGCTCGTCGGGGTGGCCGAGGAAGCGCTCCTGCCAGTGGGTGTCGTAGAACCGCCAGTCGGTGGGGGCGGCCCCGGCGGAGGCGGCGTGGAAGACGTCCGGGCGGCGCAGCACCGCGAGGGCGGCGAGGTAGCCGCCGTAGGACCAGCCGCGGATGCCGACCCGGTCGAGGTCGAGCAGCCCGGGCCGCAGCCGGTCGGCCGCCCGCAGGCCCTCGACCTGGTCGTCGAGGGCGGGCCCCGCCTTGTCGCCGTGGATCGCCTTGTCCCAAAGCGGCCCGCGCCCGGGGGTGCCGCGGCCGTCCACCACGAGGACCGCGAAGCCCTGGTCGGCGAACCACTGGGAGACCTGGTCCCACCAGAGGCCGCCGGTGGTGGCCTTCTGCACGGCGGGTCCGCCGTACGGGTCGAGCAGGACGGGCAGCGGGCCGTCCCCGGGGCGGTGGCCGGCGGGCAGGAAGAGCGTGGCGCGCAGGGCGTGCGGGCCGAGCCGGAGCAGTTCGGGCCGCGGGGTGACGATGGGCGGCTCGGCGTACGAGGTGAGCGGGAGGGGTGCCGACCCTTCCCGTAGAGCGGTCGTGAAGCCGCCGGGGTGGCCGGGGGAACAGGTGATGAGGACCAGCGTGCCGCCGCGCCGCACCCCGGTGTGCAGGCCGGGGCCGCTGCTGAGCCGTCGTGGGCCGGTGTCCGGTCCGTACGTCCAGAGGTGGGTCTCGGTGGGTTCGTCGGAGGCGGTGAACAGGACCTGCTCGCCGTCCGTCCCGAGCACCGCGCGCAGCTGGAGCCCGGGCGGGGTGACCGGCTTGCCGTCGACGGTCAGGTGCCGGGTGTCGCCCAGGTCGGCGGTGTCCACCAGGGCGCCGCCCCCGGTGCGGGCCGGCAGGCCGGGGAGCAGCTCGATCCAGTGCGCGTCCTGCCGCTCGGCGAGCACCCGGGTGGCGCCGTCCGGCTCGATCGCCAGGGTGCGGACGGTGCGCTGGTCGCGGCTCTGCACGGCGGCGTACGGGCCGTGGCCGTCCCAGCCGGCGGCGGTGAGGTACTCGAAGGCGGCGCGGTCCCAGCGGACCCCGGTGTCCGTGCCGTCGAGGCCGAGCAGCCGCAGCGAGACCTCGGCGTTGGCGGTGCCGGCCAGCGGGTAGCGGACGGCGCGCGGCGGGCGGTGCGGGTCGGCGGGGTCGGCCAGGAAGAAGCGGGCGAGCGGGCGGTTGTCGACCCGGGCGACCAGCAGCGCGGTGCCGTCGGGGGACCACCAGTGGCCGCGGTCGCGGAACATCTCCTCGGCGGCGACGTACTCGGCGAGTCCGTAGAAGACGTCCTCGGCCTCGGGTTCGGCGAGCGGACGGTCGTCCGTGCCGTCGACGCCGACCACCCGCAGGGCGCCGGCGGCGACGTAGGCGATCCGGCGGCCGGTCGGGTCGAGCCGGGGGTCCTGCGGCGGGCCGGGGACGGGGACGGCGCGGACGGTGCCGCGGGCGGTGTCGGCCAGCCACAGGGCGCCGTCCAGCGCGAAGGCGGCGAGCGCGCCGACGGCGTCGGTGCTGTACCCGGCGATGCCCTCGGCGGCGCCGAGCACGGCCGGGTCCGCGATCAGCCGTTCCTCGCCGGTGGCGGTGTCCAGGGCCCAGAGGCAGGCGAGCGGGTCGGTGCCGGACCGGCCGCGCAGGAAGAGCACGGTGGTGCCGTCCGGCGAGGGCTCCGGCTGGACGGGGACGCCCAGGGTGAACCGCCGGGTGCGGGCCAGCTGACGGGGTAAGGAGGGGGTCGTCATGCGGGGCACCATAGGCACGGCCGCCGGGTCCGTGTCGAGCGCACAACGCCCGGCGGCGGGGGCGGCCTCGGCGGCCTCGGCGGGCGGGCAGCCGGGGCGGCCGGGGCGGAGGACGGGCGGGGCCGGGAAAGACGGCCGGGGCCGCCGCGGATCTCAGGAATCCACGGCGGCCCCGGAGTCGTGAGCCGTAGGCCGGTCCGTCAGCGCACGTCGCCCATGAGGGCCTGGACGCGCTTGCGGTAGCCGAAGACGGCGAGCCCGGCGAGGACCGCGAGCGACGCCTGCATCGCGATGATCCCGTTGCCGTCGAGGTTGACGCCGGCCAGCGAGAGCAGGCTGGTGGTGCAGTCACCGGCGGTGACGGCGAGGAACCAGACGCCCATCATCTGGGAGGCGTACTTCTGCGGCGCCATCTTGGTGGTGACCGAGAGGCCGACCGGGGAGAGGCAGAGCTCACCGATGGTCTGGATCAGGTAGATCGAGACGAGCCACATCGGGGAGACCATGGTGCCGCCGTCCGCCATGTTCATCGGGATGATGAAGATGAAGAACGAGGCGCCGACCAGGACCAGGCCCATCGAGAACTTCACGATGGTGTTCGGCTCCTTGTTGCGGCGGGAGAGCCACAGCCACAGCCAGGCGAACACCGGCGCGAGCGCCATCACGAACAGCGGGTTGAGCGACTGGTACCAGGTGGCCGAGAAGCCGAGGCCGAACAGGCTGTCGGCGGTCTTCTTGTCGGCGAACAGGGAGAGGGTCGACCCGCCCTGGTCGTAGATCATCCAGAAGATGGCGGCCGCGGCGAAGAACCAGATGTAGGCGGACATCTTGGACTGCTCGCCGGCGCTGAGGTCCTTGTCGCGCTTGATCCGGACCAGCACGGCGATCGGGATGAGCAGACCGGCCAGGGTGAGCGGGACGAGGGCCCAGTTCAGGGTGTAGACGCCCAGCCCGACGATCACGGCGTAGAAGACGGCGGTGGCGGCGACGGCGATTCCGGCCTTCACCAGCAGGCTGTTGCGCTCCGCGGGCTTGAGCGGGTTGGGGACCTTGCTGCTCTTGGGGCTCAGGTGGCGGCTGCCCAGCAGGAACTGCACCAGGCCGAAGGCCATGCCGACCGCGGCGATACCGAAGCCCAGGTGCCAGCTGTACTCCTTGCCGATCGTCCCGATGATGAACGGGGCGACGAAGGCACCGAGGTTGATGCTCATGTAGAAGACGGTGAAGCCACCGTCGCGGCGCGGGTCCTCGGGGCCGTTGTAGAGCTGGCCGACCATCGTGGAGATGTTGGCCTTCAGCAGCCCGGAGCCGAGCGCGACGAGGAGCAGGCCGAGGAAGAACGCCGCCTGGCCCGGGACGGCCAGCGCGATGTGGCCGAACATGATCACGAACCCGGCGATGGCGACGGTCTTGCGGGCACCCCAGACCCGGTCACCGAACCAGCCGCCGGGGTAGGCCATGAGGTAGACCATCGAGACGTAGACGGAGTAGATCGCCGTCGCCGTCGTCGCCGTCATGGCGAGGCCGCCGCCCTGGCTGCCCACGGCGGCGTCGGCGCCACCGGAGACCAGGTAGTAGATGAGCAGGGCGCGCATGCCGTAGTAGGAGAAGCGCTCCCACATCTCGGTCATGAACAGGGTGGCAAGACCTCGGGGATGCCCGAGGAAGGTCTTGCCGCCGGGAGAGGCCGACGTCATGTCGGCGTCCAGGGTCTTCGACGCCATGAGTAGTGGTTCCTTGCCTGACAGCGTCCGCCTAGGGGGGTGGCGGCGGACGTGGACGAAACCACTCTACGTGGCGACATTTGGCTTTATCAGATGACAAAAGCCTTGAATCAGGTATGGGAATGGCAAAGTCGGCGCCAGATCTTCCCGATCTATCGATGGTAGATGGGCGCGTCTTCCTTCGGTTTCAAGATCCAAACGGAGATTCTTCGCCGAACGGCCGGTCCGCTGCGGCCCGTTGGGTGCGATCGGGGCCTTGTATAACGATCACGCTCTGTGAACTACCTCACAGGGCGTCCGGCGTTACCCCGGCGGACTACCATCACCACATGACCTGTGTGCTGCTCGCCGAGGACGATCCGGCGATCTCCGAACCGCTCGCCCGGGCCCTGCGACGCGAGGGCTATGAGGTGCTCGTCCGCGAGGACGGTCCGACCGCACTGGCCGCGGGCCTCACCGAGGAGGTCGACCTCGTCGTCCTGGACCTCGGCCTGCCCGAGATGGACGGCCTGGAGGTCTGCCGCCGCCTGCGTGCCGACGGCAAGAGCTGCCCCGTCCTGGTGCTCACCGCCCGCGCGGACGAGGTGGACACCGTGGTCGGCCTGGACGCCGGTGCCGACGACTACGTCACCAAGCCCTTCCGCCTGGCCGAACTCCTCGCCCGCGTCCGGGCCCTGCTCCGGCGCGGCAACGTCGACCAGCTCACCACCGGCGCGCACGGTGTGAAGATCGACATCGAGTCCCACCGCGCCTGGCTCGGCGACGAGGAGCTCACCCTCTCCGCCAAGGAGTTCGAGCTGCTGCGGGTCCTGGTACGGGACGCCGGCCGGGTGGTCACCCGCGAGGAGATCATGCGGCAGGTCTGGGACACCACCTGGTGGACCTCCACCAAGACCCTGGACATGCACATCTCCTGGCTCCGCAAGAAGCTCGGCGACGACGCGGCCAACCCCCGCTACATCGCCACCGTGCGCGGAGTCGGGTTCCGGTTCGAGAAGAATTAGTCCCTGACGGAGAACGGGCCCTCGGCCCGCGGCAGTGGAACACCCCGGGGAGCGGCAGCGTGAAACGCAGGATGATCAACTCGCTGCTGGGCGTCGTCCTGGTGGTCGTCGTGGTGTTCTGCGTACCGCTCGCCCTGGTCGAGAAGCGGACCATCGTCAACTCGGCCCAGGACCGGGTGGACGCGGCCGCCGTCCGGGTGCTCGCCCTGGTCGAGAGCCGGCTCGCCGCGGGGGAGCCGGTCACCGGGCGGGCCTTCGAGAGCCAGATCACCGAGGGCAGCTACGTCGAGGTGCAGGTGCCCGGCCAGCCGGTGGTCTCCGCGGGCGAGCGCCCCGCCGGGAACCACCTGCTGAAGGCCGTCGAGCGCGGCAACAGCGGCGAGACCGTCACCGTCGAACAGTCCCGCGAGGACGTCGACCACGAGATCGCCAACAACCTGCTGCTGCTCGGCGTGGTCGCCCTGCTCGCCGTCCAGGCCGCGGTGGCCCTCGCCGTCTGGCAGGCCAAGCGGCTCGCCCGGCCGCTCACCGACCTCGCCGAGACCGCCGAGCGGCTCGGCTCCGGCGACCCGCGCCCGCGCGACCGCCGCTACGGGGTGCCCGAGCTCGACCGGGTCGCCGAGGTGCTGGACACCAGTGCCGAGCGGATCGCCCGGATGCTCACCGCCGAGCGCCGGCTCGCCGCCGACGCCTCGCACCAGCTGCGCACCCCGCTCACCGCGCTCTCCATGCGGCTGGAGGAGATCACCGCCCTCGCCGAGGAGCCGGAGACGGTCAAGGAGGAGGCGACCATCGCCCTCCAGCAGGTCGAGCGGCTCACCGACGTGGTCCAGCGGCTGCTCACCACCCAGCGCGACCCGCGCAGCCCCACCGCCGTCGCCTTCGACCTGGACGAGGTGATCAAGCAGCAGGTGGAGGAGTGGGGCCCGACGCTGCGGGAGCAGGGCCGGGTGCTCTCCCTGGAGGGGCTGCACGGGGTCACCGCGGTCGGCACCCCGGGGACGGTCGCCCAGGTGCTGGCCACCCTGATCGAGAACTCGCTGATGCACGGCGCCGGGACTATCACCCTGCGGGTCCGGCCGTCCGGCACCTCGGCGGTGGTCGAGGTCCAGGACGAGGGCGCGGGCGTGCCGGCGGACCTCGGCAACCGGGTGTTCGAGCGCGCGGTCAGCGGGCGCAACTCCACCGGCATCGGTCTGGCCGTCGCCCGCGACCTCGCGGAGGCGGACGGCGGGCGGCTCGAACTGCTCTCGCTGAAGCCGGCGGTGTTCGCGCTCTTCCTCGGACGCAGCCACCAGGACTGAACGGGCCCGGGGCCGACTCGAACGGTCGGACACGCCCTAGTCGAACTGCGCGTCGCGGACCACGTCGAGGTCGGTGAAGGTGGGCGGGGCGTCGCAGAGCGCCACCATCTCGCGGAAGATCCGGTCGGTCTCGGGCAGGGCGGAGTTCTCCATCGCCGCCGCGTAGGAGGGGAACTCCACGATCTGCACCACGTGCGCGGTGTCGGAACGGTCGGTGCCGATCACCGCGTGGGAAGCGGTCCGCCTGCCCCGGGTCGCCTCGACCCAGGTGTCCAGCAGCCGGTTGAGGTCGTCGAGCCTGTCGGTCCTGCAGTCGATGATCTGGACGAACGTCATGGCGAGCCTCCTGGACCCCCTCGGCCACGATCGTCCGCCGGCCGTGCTCGCCCTCGGTAACCACTCTCCTCCGGCCGCGGCGGACGCGGCAAGCCCGGCGGACCCGGCAAGCCCGCCGGACACGGCAGGCCCCGGCGGCCGCGTTCGGGCTGCCGGGGCTGCGAGGAGCGAAGGGGGGTGCGAGGGGCGCGGGGGCGCGGGGCCTACTCGGCCTTGGCGAGGCGGATCCGCTCGGTGGCCAGCATCAGCTCGGCCTGTGCGGCCAGCTCCTGGCCGCTGGTGGCGTCCACCGCCTGCTGGGCGGGCAGTCCGACGGGCTCCGGCACGGCCTTGAACACCCAGGTGCGGTACGAGACGAAGCGGAACACGGTGGCCACGGCGAGGCCGATCACCTTGGCGCCGATCTGCTCGTAGTGCGAGCGCAGGTCGAGCACGTACACCGAGAAGCCGAGGACGCCGGTCTCGATCAGCATGCCGATGCCGCTGTAGACCAGGAAGAGCGTGATCTCGCGCCTGCGGGAGGCGGCGTCGCGGTCCCGGTAGAGCCAGTAGCGGTAGCCCAGGTAGTTGGTCGCGATCGCGATCACCGTCGCGACGATGTTCGACCGGACCGAGGCCAGGCCCATGCCGTTGATGCAGACCCAGAAGACGGCGAAGTTGACCACCACGCCGCTCAGGCCGACGATGCCGAACTTCACGACTTCGCCCGTGATCCCACGCATCTTCTGTGCGAGCGGGGGGTTCGAAGCTGCGGTCGTCGCCATACCGGACTGCCTCCATGTGCCTGCGGGACGAAAGGGCCTGCCGCGACGGCGCGGCCACCCCTTGAGCCCTGCGTGCACGCACATGATCGGACCGCGCAGACCAGGACCTGGCCGTCCAGGCTACCCGCTTCCATCGAACGGCTCAGCCCCCAGGGCGACAGGTTGACATCTACGCGCGTCCGCCCCGACGGCCCCACCGGCGGCTCCACCGCCCCCGACCGGCCCGGATATCCTGGGCCGCGTGACTTCCCCGGGCAATGTGAATTTTCCAGTGGTGGGCATGATCGGTGGCGGGCAGCTGGCCCGCATGGCACACCAGGCGGGCATCCCGCTCGGGGTCAGGTTCAAACTCCTCGCCGACACGCCCCAGGACTCCGCCGCACAGGTGGTGTCCGACGTCGTCCTCGGCGACTACCGCGACCTCGACACCCTGCGCGCCTTCGCCGCCGGCTGCGACGTGATCACCTTCGACCACGAGCACGTCCCCACCGAGCACCTGCGGGCCCTGGAGGCCGACGGCATCGCCGTCCGCCCCGGCCCGGACGCGCTGGTCAACGCCCAGGACAAGGGCGTGATGCGGGCCAAGCTGGACTCCATCGACGTGCCCTGCCCCCGGCACCGGATCGTCGCCGACCCGGCCGACGTCACCGCCTTCGCCGAGGAGGGCTCCGGTTACCCGGTCGTCCTCAAGACCGTCCGCGGCGGCTACGACGGCAAGGGCGTCTGGGTCGTCGACGACGAGGAGCAGGCGCAGGCCCCGTTCCTGGCCGGCGTCGCGGTGCTGGCCGAGGAGAAGGTCGACTTCGTCCGCGAGCTGGCCGCCAACGTGGTCCGCTCGCCCAGCGGGCAGGCCGTCGCCTACCCGGTGGTGGAGAGCGTCCAGGAGAACGGCGTCTGCGCCGAGGTCACCGCCCCCGCGCCGGACCTCGACCCGGCCCTGTCCGACGAGGCCCAGCAGCTCGCCCTGCGGATCGCCGGCGACCTCGGCATCGTCGGCCACCTCGCCGTCGAGCTGTTCCAGACCCGGGACGGCCGCATCCTCGTCAACGAGCTGGCCATGCGTCCGCACAACTCCGGGCACTGGACCCAGGACGGCGCCGTCACCTCGCAGTTCGAGAACCACCTGCGGGCCGTCCTCGACCTCCCGCTCGGCGACCCCCGCCCGCGCGCCAAGTGGACCGTCATGGTCAACGTCCTCGGCGGCGACTACCCGGACATGTACCGCCCCTTCCTGCACTGCATGGCCCGCGACCCCGGGCTGCGGATCCACATGTACGGGAAGGACGTGAAGCCCGGCCGCAAGGTCGGCCACGTCAACGTCTTCGGGGACGACCTCGAAGACGTCCGCGAGCGCGCCCGCCACGCGGCCGCCTACCTGCGAGGAACGATCACCGAATGAGCCCCGCTTCGACCGCCCCCCTCGTCGGCATCGTGATGGGCTCGGACTCCGACTGGCCGGTCATGGAGGCCGCCGCCCAGGCGCTCGACGAGTTCGAGATCCCCTACGAGGTGGACGTCGTCTCCGCCCACCGGATGCCCCGCGAGATGGTCGCGTACGGCGAGAACGCCCACCTGCGCGGCCTGAAGGCGATCATCGCCGGCGCCGGCGGCGCGGCCCACCTGCCGGGCATGCTCGCCTCCGTCACCCCGCTGCCGGTCATCGGCGTGCCGGTGCCGCTGCGCTACCTGGACGGCATGGACAGCCTGCTGTCGATCGTCCAGATGCCCGCCGGCGTCCCGGTGGCGACCGTCTCGGTGGCCGGCGCGCGCAACGCCGGCCTGCTCGCGGTGCGGATGCTCGCCGCCTTCGACCCCGAGCTCACCGAGAAGATGACCGAGTTCCAGGCCGAGCTGAACAACCAGGCCACCGAGAAGGGCCAGAAGCTGCGCGCCAAGGTGGCCGGTTCCTCCTCCTTCGGCTTCGGCAAGTAATCCCCTGGTGGGGGTGGGGTAGAACAACCCGTATGACTTCTCGGACGGACTCCCCCACCCCGCTGGACCGCGCCCGCGCCCTGCTGCGCACCGCCCCCGTGGTGGACGGCCACAACGACCTCCCCTGGGCGATGCGCGAGCAGGCCGGATACGACCTCGGCGCGCTCGACCTCGCCGCCGACCAGAGCGACCGCCTGCACACCGACCTCGCCCGCCTCGCGGAGGGCGGGGTCGGCGCGCAGTTCTGGTCCGTCTACGTCCCCTCCTCGCTGGCCGGCGACCACGCCGTGAGCGCCACCCTGGAGCAGATCGACTTCGTCCACGCCCTGGTCGAGCGCTACCCGGACCGGCTGCGCCTGGCCCGTACCGCCGCGGACATCGAGGCCGCCCGCGCCGAGGGCCGGATCGCCTCCCTGATGGGCGCCGAGGGCGGTCACTCCATCGACTGCTCGCTGGCCACCCTGCGCGCCCTGTACGAGCTGGGCGTGCGGTACCTGACGCTGACCCACAACGACAACGTGCCGTGGGCGGACTCCGCGACCGACAAGCCGGTGGCCGGCGGGCTGACCCGGTTCGGCGAGGAGGTCGTCCGGGAGATGAACCGGCTCGGCATGCTGGTCGACCTCTCGCACGTCTCCGCCGACACCATGCGCGACGCCCTGCGGGTGACCGAGGCGCCGGTGGTCTTCTCGCACTCCTCCTCGCGCGCGGTCTGCGACCACCCGCGCAACATCCCGGACGACGTGCTCGCCCAGCTGCCCGCCAACGGCGGCGTGGCGATGGCGACCTTCGTGCCCAAGTTCATCCTGCCCGCCGCCATCGACTGGACCAGGGCCGCCGACGAGAACATGCGCGCCCACGGCTTCCACCCGCTGGACACCACCCCGCCGGCCATGGAGCGCCAGCGCGCCTTCGAGGCCGCCAACCCGCGCCCGATCGCCACCCCGGCCACCGTCGCCGACCACCTCGACCACATGCGCGAGGTGGCCGGCATCGACCACATCGGCATCGGCGGCGACTTCGACGGCACCGCCTTCCTGCCGGACGGCCTGGACTCGGTGGCCGGCTACCCCAACCTGGTCGCCGAACTCCTCGGCCGCAACTGGTCGGAGGCCGACCTGGCCAAGCTCACCTGGCACAACGCCGTGCGCGTCCTGCGCGACGCCGAATCGGCGGCCGCCGGGCTGCGCGCGAGCCGCCGCCCGTCCATCGCCACCATCGCGCAGCTGGACGGCCCTCAGGCCTGAAGCCTGGGGATCTCGATGGCCGGGCACCTGTCCATCACCATGGCGAGCCCGGCCGCCCGGGTCCGCCCGTAGGCGGCCTCGTCGACGACTCCCAGCTGGAACCAGACCGCCCTCGCCCCGGCGGCCACCGCCTGGTCGGCCACCTCCCCGGCCAGCGCGCTGTTCACGAACACGTCCACCACGTCGACCGGGAACGGCACCTCGGCGAGCGAGGCGTAGCCCTGCTCGCCGAGGACCGTCTCGGCCTTCGGGTGCACGGGCACGATCCGCTTGCCGTACTCCTGGAGCACCCTGGCCACCCCGTACGCGGCCCGGGCGGTGTTGGTGGACAGGCCCACCACCGCCCAGGTGTCGCCGGTGCGGGTGAGGATCTCGCGGACCGCCGCTTCGTCGCCGTAGCTCGTCATGCCGGTACCAACGACGTTCGCGGGCGCCGGATTCCTGGGCTCAGATGTTGGTGGCGTTGAGCTTGACCAGGGCCGTCGTGTCGTTGTCGTACGTGATCTCCAGTTCGACGACCCAGGCCTTCCCCCGGGGCCGGTTCCCATCGGTCTCGTCGCGGTTCCGGAGGGTCATTCCCCAGGTCTCGTCGCTGATCAGCCGGACGCGCGGGAACGCGGCGACCAGTCGGGCGGCAAGGTCGGTCCGGGGCATCCGGAACTCGCCGGTGTACCCCTGCTCCTGCCAGCCGCTGGTGTCCGTGCAGCGGGCCCCGGTGGCCTGCGCGGGCATGGATCCGCCCGCGAAGTCCACGACCTTCGAACAGTCGGCCTTGACGGGTTCGCCGGAGGCGAGGTCGTCGAGGGCGAGCACGAAGCGGCTCGCGAAGAAGAGCAGGAGCGCGGCGACCGCCGCGCAGCCGACGGCCGACCGGACGAACGACTTGCGCATGAAGGACCCCCCGGTCTTCGGACCACCGCGGACAGCGGGTGGCCTGATCCTCGCACGAGAGTTGAACATGTTCAAATACTTGGGTCCGGGAACGCGCGAGCGCCCGCCCCCGGGGTCGGGGACGGGCGCTCGGGAGCGGACTCGTCAGCTCGGGCGGCCCAGGGCGCGGTAGGTCCAGCCGGCGGCCCGCCAGGCCTCGGCGTCCAGGACGTTGCGGCCGTCGAGGAGGCGTCGTTCGGCGACCACGGCGCCGAGCGCGGACGGGTCCAGCTCGCGGAACTCGGACCACTCGGTGAGGTGGAGGACCACGTGGGCGCCCTCGGCGGCCTCCAGGGCGGAGTGGGCGTAGGTGAGGGACGGGAACATCTTGCGGGCGTTGTCCACGGCCTTCGGGTCGTAGACGGTGACCTGGGCGCCCTGGAGCTGGATCTGGGCGGCCACGTTGAGGGCGGGGGAGTCCCGGATGTCGTCCGAGTTGGGCTTGAAGGCGGCGCCGAGGACGGCGACCCGGCGGCCCAGGAAGCCGCCGCCGCACTGCTCGCGGGCCAGCTCGACCATCCGGGAGCGGCGCCGCATGTTGATCGAGTCGACCTCGCGCAGGAAGGTCAGCGCCTGGTCGGCGCCGAGCTCACCGGCCCGGGCCATGAACGCCCGGATGTCCTTGGGCAGGCAGCCGCCGCCGAAACCGAGGCCGGAGTTGAGGAACTTGCCGCCGATCCGCTCGTCGTAGGCGAGCGCCTTGCTGAGCTGGGTGACGTCCGCGCCGGCCGCCTCGCAGACCTCGGCCATCGCGTTGATGAAGGAGATCTTGGTGGCCAGGAAGGAGTTGGCGGCCGCCTTGACCAGTTCGGCGGTCGCGTAGTCGGTGACCATGAACGGCACCCCGGCCGCGATCGGCTCCGCGTACACCTCGCGCAGCACCCGCTCGGCCCGCTCGCTCTGGGCGCCGACCACGATCCGGTCCGGCCGCAGGGTGTCCTGCACGGCGAACCCCTCGCGCAGGAACTCCGGGTTCCAGGCGAGTTCGGCGCCCTCGCCGACCGGCGCCAGCGCGGCCAGCCGCTCGGCCAGCCGGGCCGCCGAGCCGACCGGGACGGTGGACTTGCCGACCACCAGCGCGGGACGGGTCAGGTGCGGCGCGAGCTCGTCGATCGCGGTGTCGACGTACGACATGTCGGCGGCGAACTCGCCCTTGCGCTGCGGGGTGTTGACGCAGATGAAGTGCACGTCGCCGAACTCGGCGGCCTCCTGGGCGGAGGTGGTGAAGCGCAGCCGTCCGGTCGAACCCTCGTGCCCGGCCACGTGCTTGAGCAGCAGTTCGGAGAGCCCCGGCTCGTACATCGGGACGCGACCCGCGGTCAGCATGGCGATCTTGTCGGGGTCGATGTCCAGACCCAGCACCTCGAAGCCGAACTCGGCCATCGCGGCGGCGTGCGTGGCGCCGAGGTAGCCGGTGCCGATCACGGAGATGCGGAGGGTCACGGGTTCTCCTTGGATGCGGACGCGACCAGTACGGATGCCCTGATGCTATCCGCCCGTCGAGGGCGCGCCGGGATCACCTGCACGCCCGAGGGGCCGCCCTGAACGCTAGGCAGCCGCAGGTCGGCGCCCTAGGATCTCTACTGAACGGTAGTTAACCGCGGATTCGACTCGCACCGGGCGCCGATCGGACCTCGATCGGGCACCGGTCACTGAACGACGAGGCAGGCATCATGGCGGGCAGCGCAGGGGCGGCTGACTTCGATCTCTTCCGGATCTCCGAGGAGCACGGGATGCTCCGTGAGGCGGTGCGTTCGCTGGCCGAGGCGAAGATCGCTCCGTTCGCGGCGGAGGTGGACGAGCAGGGGCGGTTCCCGCAGGAGGCGCTGGAGGCGTTGCGGGGCAACGATCTGCACGCGGTGCACGTGCCGGAGGAGTTCGGTGGTGCGGGGGCGGATGCGCTGGCGACGGTGATCGTGATCGAGGAGGTGGCGCGGGTGTGTGCGTCGTCGTCCCTGATTCCGGCGGTGAACAAGCTGGGGTCGCTGCCGGTGCAGTTGTCGGGTTCGCAGGAGTTGAAGGCGAAGTACCTGGGGGCGCTGGCGCGGGGCGAGGGGATGTTCTCGTACTGCCTGTCGGAGCCGGAGGCGGGTTCGGACGCGGCGGGGATGCGGACCCGGGCGGTGCGCGACGGGGATTTCTGGGTGCTGAACGGGGTGAAGCGCTGGATCACCAACGCGGGGGTGTCGGAGTTCTACACGGTGATGGCCGTGACGGATCCGGAGAAGCGCTCGAAGGGGATCTCGGCGTTCGTGGTGGAGAAGGGCGACGAGGGGGTGTCGTTCGGTGCGCCGGAGAAGAAGCTGGGGATCAAGGGTTCGCCGACGCGTGAGGTGTACTTCGACAATGTGCGGATTCCCGCGGACCGGATGATCGGTGCGGAGGGGACGGGTTTCGCGACGGCGATGAAGACGCTGGACCACACGCGGGTGACGATCGCGGCGCAGGCGGTGGGGATCGCGCAGGGGGCGCTGGACTACGCGAACGGGTACGTGCGGGAGCGCCGGCAGTTCGGGAAGGCGATCGCGGAGTTCCAGGGGGTCCAGTTCATGCTGGCGGACATGGCGATGAAGCTGGAGGCGGCGCGGCAGCTGACGTACGCGGCGGCGGCGAAGTCGCAGCGCGGGGACGCGGATCTGACGTTCTTCGGTGCGGCGGCGAAGTGTTTCGCGTCGGACGCGGCGATGGAGATCACGACGGACGCGGTGCAGTTGCTGGGCGGGTACGGGTACACCCGGGACTATCCGGTGGAGCGGATGATGCGGGACGCGAAGATCACGCAGATCTACGAGGGCACCAACCAGGTCCAGCGGATCGTGATGGCCCGCAACCTCCCGTAACCCCACCTCGACGTACACATACGGCCCCCGACCGCCCGTCCGCGGTCGGGGGCCGTATGTCGTCCGGCATCGAACCGTCCTGGACGCGGCCCCTGTGACGGTGTCATAAATGATCGTCAACTCATGGGCAGCACGCGACGATTGCGAGAGATCGACGATCATGGGCAGCACCCCCGAGCAGCACCCCGCCGGCAAGGTCTGGCTGATCACCGGCGCCAACTCCGGCTTCGGCCGGGCGCTCACCGAGGCCGCGCTGGCGGCCGGCGACACCGTCGTGGCCGCCGCCCGGCGCCCCGAGACGCTGGCGGAGCCGGCCGCCGCGCACCCGGACCGGCTGTTCCCGGTCCGGCTGGACGTCACCGACCAGGAGCGGATCGCGGCCGTCGTCGCGGAGACCGTCCAGCGGCACGGCCGGATCGACGTCCTGGTCAACAACGCCGGGCGCGGGCTGATCGGCGCCGTCGAGGAGTCCACCGACCGCGAGCTGCGGGACCTGATGGAGCTGCACTTCTTCGGCCCGGCCGCACTCACCCGGGCCGTGCTGCCGCACCTGCGGGCCCGGGGCTCGGGCGCGGTGGTGCAGATGAGCAGCATGGGCGGCCGCTTCAGCTTCCCCGGCGTGGGCGCCTACTCGGCCACCAAGTTCGCGCTGGAGGGGCTGTCCGAGGCGCTGGCCAAGGAGGTGGCCGGCTTCGGGGTCAAGGTGCTGATCGTCGAGCCCGGCGCGTTCCGGACCGGCTTCGCGGGCGGCGACGCGCTCGCCCACAGCGCCCCGATCGAGGCGTACGAGCCGATCGTCGGCCCGGTCCGCACCGGGCTGCCGGACAGCGACGGCAAGCAGGCCGGCGACCCGGCGAGGGCCGCCGAGGCGATCCTGGCCGCGCTGGCCGCCGAGCACACCCCGCTGCGGCTCGCGCTCGGCAGCGACGCGGTCGACGGCGTCCTCGGCACCCTCGACGAGGCGCGGCGGGAGACCGAGACGTGGGCGGCGGTCGGCCGCGGCACCGACTTCCCGGCCGGCGAGTAGCCCACCGGGCGGCGGGGGCCCCGTCCCCGGTCGGTGGAGGGCCGCGCTCCTGGTCGGTGGAGGGCCGCGCGACGAAATCCGCGCGACGGCGGGCAGCCGCGCTCCGTAGGCTGCCCGCCATGTCCTCCGCGCCCACCAGGCCCTCCGTGCTCAGCCTGGCCCCCATCACCCCCGAGAACGTCGACGCCGCCCTCGCCCTGCGGGTCCGCCCCGACCAGGAGGCCCTGGTGGCGCCGGTGGTGAAGTCGCTGGCCGAGGCGTACGCGTACGGGGAGGCCGCCTGGCCCCGGCTGATCCTGGACGACGGGCGGCCGGTCGGCTTCGTGATGGCCTTCTTCGACCTCACCTTCTACCCCGACCGCCCCGGCGACCGCCCCCGCTCCGGCCTGTGGCGGCTGCTGATCGACGCCGAGCGGCAGCGCGGCGGCTACGGCCGCTTCGCCGTCGAGCAGGTCTGCGCCGAGATCCGCCGCCGCGGCGGATCCCGCGTCACCGTCACCCACCACCCGGGCCCGGACGGCCCGGAGGAGTTCTACGCCCGTCTCGGCTTCCGCCCGACCGGCGAGCTGAGCGGCGGCCAGACCGTCGCCGAACTGGACCTCCCGCCGCTCAGCTGAGCAGCGCCGCGGCCTGCTCCCGGGCCTGCCGCAGCCAACCGGCGCGCTCGGCGTCGGAGGAGTCGGTGACCGTGCGGAACACCGTCCGCCGCACCTCGGCGACCCCGACGTACGGCAGCACGCAGGCCGCCCAGATCCGCTCCAGCGGGTCGCCGAACTCCTCGCGCTCGCGGGCCTCCGGGGTGTCCGAGGTGTTCAGCACCAGCGCCCGGCCGACCCGCAGCAGCCCGGCCGGCTCGCCGTCGGCCGTCCCGAGCTTGTACGCGACGCCGGGCACCAGCACCCGCTGCACCCAGCCGGTGAGCACCGCGGGCGGCATGCCCCACCAGTTGGGGTGGATCAGCACCAGCGCGTCCAGGGCGGCCACCTCGGCGCGGTGCAGGGCGAGGACCGGATCCCCGGACCGCTCCGCCGCGGTCACCGTGCCGGTCTCCTCGGCGGCCAGCAGCGGCGCGAAGCCCTCCGCGTACAGGTCGTGGGCGCGCACCCGGCAGCCGCGCCCCCGCAGTTCGTCCACCACGGCCCCGTACAGCGCGTGGTTGAAGCTCCCCGGCCGCGGATGCGCCAGGTAGACCCCGATCGTGCTCATCTTCCGTCCCCCTCGGGCTGGTTGGCCGGACCGATGGTAGGCGCGTGCCCCGCTGTCGCGCACCCGGCAAGGATCCGCCGGACACGCCCCGGGTACGGTCGGCCGCCCGGTAGGGTCCGGGGCCATGACCGAGCCGGACTTCCTCACCGAGACCAGGGCGTTCTACGACGCCGTCGCCACCGAGTACACCGAGCTCTTCCGGGACGCGTTGGACCGCATGCCGATGGACCGGGCGATGCTGGGGCTCTTCGCCGACCTGGTCCGCGCCGAGCGGCCGGGCGGCAGGACGGCCGAACTCGGCTGCGGCCCGGGCCGGATGACCGGCCCGCTGCACCGGCTCGGCGTGGACGTGCACGGGATCGACCTCTCGCCGCGGATGGTCGAGCTCGCCCGGCAGGCCCACCCGGAGGTGCCGTTCAGCGTCGGTTCGATGTTCGACCTCCCCTTCCGGGACGGGGAGCTGACCGGCGTGGTGGCCTGGTACTCGATCATCCACACCCCGGCGGAGCGGCTGCCCGAGGTGTTCGCCGAGTGCGCCCGGGTGCTCGCCCCCGGCGGCCACCTGATGCTCGCCTTCCAGGTCGGCGACCTGCCGTCGCGCCAGGAGCGCCCCTTCGGCCACCCGGTGTCGCTGGACTTCCGCCGGCTGCGGCCGGAGCACGTCGAGGAGCTGGTGCGGGAGGCGGGCCTGCCGGTCACCTCCCGTACGGTCCGTGAGCCGGAGGGGGACGAGAAGACCCCGCAGGCCTATCTGCTGGCCCGCAGGCCGAAGGGCTGAGGCCCTCCTGCGCGGCCTCCGGTGCGGTCTTCCGGGCAGTCTTCCGTGCGGCCTTCTACGCGGCCTCGGACGAGGACGGCGGCTGCCCGGAGGCGGTCGCGATCACCTCGTCCAGCACCTCGCGGGAGCGCAGCAGGTCGCTGATCGTCCGGTCGATCCGTTCGCGCTCCGCGGTGAGCTCCTCGACCAGCAGCGGGGTGGCGACCTCGTTCGGGCTGCCGTCGGAGTCCCGCATGCAGGGGAGGATCTTGTAGATGGTCCGGCTGTGCAGCCCGGCCGCGAACAGCTCCTGGATGTGCACCACCCGGTCGACGGCGGCCTCCGGGTACTCGCGGTGGCCGCCCTCGGTGCGGCGGGCGGCGAGCAGGCCCTGCTGCTCGTAGTAGCGCAGCGAGCGTTCGCTCACACCCGTCCGACGGGCCAGTTCACCGATCCGCATGCCGCCACCCCGTCCCCGTGCCGCACAGAGGCCTGAACCTGACATCGATGTTAGCTTCCCGGTCTCGCTCCGGGGCGGAAACCGGATAACACAGCCGCGTCCGGCCGCGCCCGACCGGGGGCAGCGCGCGCCGAACAGGTGATCGTGCCATCATCCCTGCATGTCTTCCAACGTTTTCTTCGACATCACGATCAACGACGAGCCGGCCGGCCGGATCGTCTTCAAGCTGTACGACGACGTCGTTCCCAAGACCGCCCAGAACTTCCGCGAGCTGGCCACCGGCCAGAACGGCTTCGGCTACGCGGGCTCCGGCTTCCACCGCGTGATCCCGGCCTTCATGCTCCAGGGCGGTGACTTCACCAACCACAACGGCACCGGCGGCAAGAGCATCTACGGCGAGAAGTTCGCGGACGAGAACTTCCAGATCAAGCACGACCGCCCGGGCCTGCTCTCGATGGCCAACGCCGGCCGCAACACCAACGGCTCGCAGTTCTTCATCACCACCATCGTCACCGACTGGCTGGACGGCAAGCACGTCGTCTTCGGCGAGGTCGTCGAGGGCATGGACCTGGTCAAGAAGATCGAGGGCCTCGGCTCGCAGAGCGGCCGCACCTCGGCCAAGATCTCCATCGCCGCCTCCGGCGAGGTCAAGTAGTCGCCGTCGCCACTGGCACGCACCGCCCCGGAGCGGGACGTCGGATCTTCCGGCCTCCTGCTCCGGGGCGGTTTCGTATCCGCTCGCCGTACCCGCTCGCGTACCCGCCCCGAGCCCGTTTCCGCGCCGCCCCCGCATCCGTCCCGGGCCCGTTCCCGCGCCGGGCCGCGGTGCGGCGGGCAGGGTAGCCGGGAGCGCCGCCGTCCGGGCCGGAACCGGGCAATCGTGCGGCCTTCCTTTGCCGGGGCCCTACGCTCGACTTCTCGGACGCGGCCCAAGCCGCGGCCGAACTCGACTCTGCGGCAAGGTGGTTGACCGATGGTGGAGCAGGGCGCCGACGACGGCGAGGTGACCTACGAACAGGTGACGGTGGTCTCCCTGGCCGGCTGCGAGCCGGTCGGCCCGGCGCGGTTCGCCGTCCGGGTCGTCCGCGAGGGCATGACCGTCAAGCGGGTGGCCGGCTACTGGGTGCGCTGGGACGAGCGGTGGGGCGCGGAGGAGGTCCGCCACCACGCCCGCTGGGTCGCGGACGAGGAGTACGTGCGGCCGGACACCGGCAGCCTGGACGGCACCCTCGCGGTGATGGTCGCCGCGTACTGGACGGATCCGACGGGCGCCTTCCCGCGCCGCCCGGGCACCGAGACGGTGGTGACCTTCCGGCCGGGCGAGACCGAGCACGAGCTGGTGCTTGAGCAGCCCGCCCCGGTCGTCCAGGCCGCCGCGGCCCCGTACCGCCCGGCCTCGCTCTCGGTGCAGCTGACCCACGCGAGGTGGCTGAGCGGCGACGGGCAGCCGATCCACTACGGCTTCTCGGGCGCCACCGAGGCGGCCGGCGGCGAGGGGGAGTGGCTGGTCCGCTTCCCGGAGTGCGGCACCGGGCTGCTGCCGTTCGTCTAGGCCGTTCCCTCGCCACCGGTGCGTCCGGCGCGTTCAGGAGGGGCTCGGGGCGGGCCGGGCCGGTGCCGGGCGGGCCCACCGGCCGCCCGTCCGCATCCCCACCTTGCGCGCCGGGACGCCGGCCCAGACCTCCCCGGGGCCGGTCGAGCGGGTGAGCACCGCGTTGGCGCCGACTACGGTGCCCGCGCCGACGGTCAGCACGCCCTCCTTGCACACCACCTTGGCGCCGGCGCACAGCACCGCGCCGTCCTCGACCACCACCCGCCGCATCGCGCTCTCCTCCTGCGGTACCCACGGGTCGGCCCGGCCGATGGTCACGCCGTTGTAGAGCGTCACGCCGGCGCCGAGGGTGGTGTACGGGTGCAGCACGGTGCCGAAGCCGCGGTGGAAGACGAGCAGTCCGGGCCCGATCTCGCAGGCGGCGGGCACCTCCATCCCGTAGAGCGCGAGCGCCTCCTGGACCAGGCGGCCCAGGAGGCGGTGGCGACGGCGGTGGATCAGCGCGGTGACGAGTGGCATCCACCCATTGTGTCGACGCGGTCGCACAAAGTCGCGGACTACTTGAAGTCCGGCACCGCGGTGTCGTTCTTGAAGGCGGCGAAGAGCTGCTTGGACTTGTTGGCGTCCCACAGCACGGCGGACTCGCCGGTCTTGGTCCGGTAGTCCGGGTTGCCTATCGGCACGGTCAGCGACTTGCCGCTGCCGCCGTTGACGTCCTTCATGGCGAGGAAGAGCGAGCCGAGGTCGGTCAGGCCGCAGTCCTCGTCGACGATCAGGGTGCCGAGCGCCGAGTCGACCAGCGGGTAGAAGGTGAACGGGTTCATCAGGTTGCCGGGGGAGGCGGCCTGGTGGGCCAGGGCGCCGAGGAACTTCTGCTGGTTGCGCATCCGGCCGAGGTCCTGGTCGGCCATCTGGTGGCGCTGGCGGACGAAGGCCAGCGCCTGCTTGCCGGTGAGGGTCTGGTCGCCGGCCTTGAGGTCGAGGCCGGAGTCCTTGTCCTGGACGTCCTGGTCGATCTTCATCTCGACGCCGCCGATCGAGTCGACGATGCCGACGAAGCCGCCGAAGCCGATCTCGGCGTAGTGGTCGATCCGCAGGCCGGTGTTCTGTTCGACGGTCTGGACCAGCAGCCGGCCGCCGCCGTTGCCGAAGGCCGAGTTGATCTTCGCGGTGGTGCCCTTGACCGGCTTGCCGTTGCTGCCCGGGTGGTCGGGGATCGGCACCCAGGAGTCGCGCGGGATGCTCATCAGGGTGTTCCCGTTGTCCCCGACGTGCAGGATCATCATCGAGTCGCTGCGCTTGCCCTCGGTGTCGTGCCCGGTGTGCAGGTCGTCCTGCTCGGCGTCGGTGAGGCCCTGGCGGCTGTCGGAGCCGACGATCAGCCAGTTGGTGCCCTTGCCCGCGGCCGGGCGGCCGGGGTAGTCGGCGAGCACGTTCTCGTGGTTGAGCTTGGAGTCCGCCCAGAACCAGGTGGAGACGGCGGTCACCATGACGGCGATCAGCACGCCGAAGACCGACCACTTCACGATCCGCCGCCGCGGCCAGCGCCGGGCCTGGGCGCCGGGCGGGCGGGTGCCGCCGGGCCCGCCGGGGCCACCGGGGCGGCCCTGACCGCCGGGCCCGCCGGGGCGGCCCTGGCCACCGGGGCCACCGGGCCCGCCGTGAGCACCGTGGCCTGCGGCACCGCCGGGAGCACCGCCGGGTGCGCCGGGACGGCCTCCGGGTGCGCCGGCCCCCTGCGGGGGGACGCCGCCGAGCCGGGAGGGCCCCGGCTGCCCGGGCTGTCGCGGCTGCCGTGGCGCGGCCGCCCCCGGCCCGCGCGGGTTCAGCGAGGACGGCAGCGGCGGCTCGGCCGCGCCGCCCCCGCCGTTTCCGCCGTACGGGTTCCCGCCGCCCCCCGGGCGGCCCTCCTGCCACGTGTTCATGCCGACGAGGATGCCCGACCCCGGTCGGGCTGACTCCCCCCGGGGGGTCCACCGGGCTTCTTGTAGCAGTTTTGATGCACGTGCCGGATCGTTCCGCCGCAACGTCCGGACACCCGGTGTTCCAGCTGCTGAAACGTTTCTTGACCAGCCCGAACACAGCGTGTTTGCATTCCAGGCATGGATCAGCGTTGGGCACTCACGCGTCGGCGGCACGTCGACCTGCGGCGCGGTGTGGCCTGTTCGCTCTGTCGCGGCTGACGCGCGCCCGCCGAATCCCCGTACCCGCCGCACGTCCGCCGGCACAGCGCCCCCGCCACAGCGCCCCCGGTGCACGTCCGCCGGCACAGCGCCCGCGGTGCCGCCCCGGCACCGCTCCCGGCACCGGCCCCCGTCCGCGGCGCCCTCCCCCGCCGCACCCGGCCGGAACCCGCCGCCCCGCGCCGCCCCGCTTCCACCCAGAGGTGAACCCATGGCCGTCGTCCTGTCCGTTTCCGGCTCCCCTTCCCCCACCTCCCGCACCACCCGCCTGCTGCGCCACGTCGACGCGCGGCTGGCGGAGCGCGGCCACCACGTCGTCCCCTTCGAAGCCCGCAGCCTGCCCGCGCACGCCCTGCTGTCGGGCGACTTCGACCACCCCGAGATCGTCGCCGTCACCGAGCTGTTCGCCCGCGCCGACGGCGTGGTCGTCGGCACCCCCGTCTACAAGGCCGCCTACTCGGGCCTGCTGAAGGCCCTGCTGGACGTGCTCCCGCAGTACGCGCTGGCCGGCAAGGCCGTCCTGCCGCTCGCCACCGGCGGCTCGCCCGCGCACGTCCTCGCGGTGGACTACGCGCTGCGCCCGGTGCTCAGCTCGATGGGCGCCGACCACATCACCCAGGGCTGGTTCGTGCTCGACCGCCACATCACCGCCCGGGAGGACGGGACGACCCTGGTGGAGCGCGAGACCGAAGCCCTGCTGGTCCCGGTCGTGGAGGGCTTCGCCACGGCACTGGAGCGGCTGGCCGCAACCGCGCTGACGAGCTGACGGACCGCCGCCGCGGCCCGTACGGGGCGTCCCCGAGACGGGCCGCGGCTACCCCTAGGGGGAGCGGCGCCGCGGCCCGTAGAACCTTGGTTGAGCGGCTTCATTCCGGCGGATGACGAGCCGACGGCCGTCGACTCCTAACGTGGTTCACACATCCCCACCCGCCAGGAAGCGGCCCGGTTGCGTCGGGTCCGGTGGCCAGGTCCACCGGGAGGGTGGAGACAACTCCCGGTCGAGGACTACCGCCTGCGCCATGTCATGAGGCGGGCGGGCCCGCGAGGCTGGGGGCCAACGGGTGAGCGCATCTTCCTTAGGAGAGTCCAGTGACGACGGCAGCAGCAGCCGTGTACGACCCCCAGCTTCCCGGCGGAGCGTCAGCCGTCGCCGCGTCGGCCCGTCAGGTCACCAAGGCGTACGGTTCGGGCGAGACCAGGGTGACCGCGCTCGACTCCGTCGACGTGGACATCCAGCGCGGCCGGTTCACCGCGATCATGGGTCCCTCGGGCTCCGGCAAGTCCACCTTGATGCACTGCCTGGCGGGCCTCGACACGGTCACCTCCGGCCGGATCCGGATCGGCGACACCGAGATCACCGGCCTCAAGGACAAGCAGCTCACCAGACTCCGGCGCGACAAGATCGGCTTCATCTTCCAGGCGTTCAACCTGCTCCCGACCCTGAGCGCGCTGGAGAACATCACGCTCCCGATGGACATCGCCGGCCGCAAGCCCGACCAGGCCTGGCTGGACCAGGTGGTGGAGACGGTCGGCCTGTCCGGCCGGCTCAAGCACCGCCCCTCCCAGCTCTCCGGCGGCCAGCAGCAGCGCGTCGCGGTGGCCCGGGCGCTGGCCGCCCGCCCCGAGATCATCTTCGGGGACGAGCCCACCGGGAACCTGGACTCCCGCTCCGGCGCCGAGGTGCTGACCTTCCTGCGCCGCTCGGTGGACGAGCTGGGCCAGACCATCGTGATGGTCACCCACGACCCGGTCGCCGCCGGCTACGCGGACCGCGTGCTCTTCCTCGCCGACGGCGTGATCGTGGACGAGATGCACGCGCCCACCGCCGACTCCGTCCTCGAACGCATGCGCCGTTTCGACGGCAAGCGCACCAGCTGAGCGGCGGGACGACTCCATCATGCTGCTCAAGACCTCACTGCGGAGCTTCTTCGCCCACAAGGGCCGGATGGCGCTCTCGCTCATCGCCGTCGTGCTGTCGGTGGCCTTCGTCTCCGGCACCCTGGTGTTCTCCAACACCGCCACCGGCACCTTCGACAAGCTCTTCGCCGCGACCGCCTCCGACGTCTCGGTCAATCCGCCCAAGCCGGCCGAGGACGAGGAGCAGCAGGCCGCCGTCAAGCCGCCGACCGTCCCGGTCGCGCTGGAGCGGCAGGTCGCCGCGCTGCCCGGGGTGAAGAGCGCCGTCGGCCAGGTCCTGGTCGAGAACGCCGTGCTGATCGACCCGGCCACCAACAAGCTGGTCGGCCCGACCACCGGCGCGCCCACCCTGCTCGGCAACTGGACGGACACCCCGGCCAACCCGCTGAAGGTCACCTCCGGCCGCACCCCGCGCGGCCCGACCGAGCTGCTGCTGGACGCGGACACCGTGAAGAAGGCCAAGCTCGGCCTCGGCGGCCGGCTCAGGGTCGAGAACCCCCTCGGCCGGCACGACTTCACCATCGTCGGCATCGGCACCTTCACCACCACCAACCCGGGCGCGGCGCTCGCGTTCCTGGACACCCCGACCGCCCAGCAGGTGCTGCTCGGCGAGCAGGCCTTCAGCACCGTCGAGGCGTACGGCGACGGCAGCCGCGGCAACGACCGGCTCAAGGCGGACGTGCAGTCCGCGGTCGGCGGCGGGTACCTGGTGAAGACGGCGGCCGAGCAGAAGGCGGACCGCACCGAACAGGTCGGCAAGGGCCTGGACTTCATGAAGTACGCGATGCTCGGCTTCGCCTTCGTCTCGGCGATCGTCGGCGCTTTCCTGATCGTCAACACCTTCTCGATGCTGGTCGCCCAGCGCACCCGGGAGATCGGCCTGCTGCGCGCCATCGGCGGCAGCCGGCGGCAGGTCAACCGCTCGGTGCTGGTCGAGGCGCTGATCCTGGGCGTGCTCGGCTCGACCCTCGGGGTCGCGGCCGGCCTGGGCGTGGCGGTCGGCCTGATCAAGCTGATGACCGCGATCGGCATGGACCTGGAGGCGGCCGACCTGCGGATCGGGCCGGACGTGTTCGTCGCCGGGTACGCGCTGGGCATCGTGGTCACCCTGGTCGCGGCCTGGTTCCCGGCCCGCCGGGCGAGCCGGATCTCGCCGATGGCCGCCCTGCGCGACCACGGCACTCCGGCCGAGGGCCGCGCCAACCTGGTCCGTACCGTCCTCGGCCTGCTGCTGACGGCCGGCGGCGGCGCCCTGCTGGTGCTCGGCGCGCGGGCGGAGAAGGCGGCCGCCGGCGGCCAGTACCTGGGCCTGGGCGTGGTGCTCACCCTGATCGGCTTCGTGGTGCTCGGCCCGCTGCTGGCCTCGGCCGTCGTCCGGGTGCTCGGCGCGCTGCTGCCGGCGCTGTTCGGGCCGTCCGGCAAGCTCGCCCAGCGCAACGCGATGCGCAACCCGCGCCGCACCGGCGCCACCGCCGCCGCGCTGATGATCGGCCTGGCGCTGGTGATCGCCTCCGCGGTGTTCAGCTCCTCGGCCGTCACCTCGACCAGCGCGCAGATCGACAAGTCGGTGGGCGCGGACTACATCATCTCCGGTGGCCGCACCGCGATCACGCCCGAGATGCTGGCCGCCGTCGAGCGGACCCCGGGCATCGACCACATCACCACCCAGCGGTTCTTCGCCGCCAAGGTCCGGCTGTCGGACGGGCAGCAGGCCAAGACCCCGCTGACCGCGGTCCCGCCGTCCTTCTTCGGCACCGACTTCCGGCCGACCGTCGACTCCGGTGCGGTGGACTCGCTCCAGCGCGGCTCGCTGGGGATCGGCGCCGCCTTCGCCAAGGACCACAACCTGAAGGTCGGCGACCAGGTCACCGTCGACTACGGCCAGGGCCGCAGCCAGGCGCTGCCGGTCGGCGCGGTCCTCGGCAAGGGCGACCTGTTCGGCGGCGGCTCCTTCGTCGCCATGGACACCATGGCGAAGGCGGTCCCGGCCGCCGAGCAGCCGCCGGTGTGGACCTTCTTCGCCAAGGCCGCCCAGGGCGCCGACGTCCAGAAGACGCTGACCGCGCTGGAGGACGGGCTGAAGGAGTACCCGCAGCTGACCATCAAGGACCGGGCCGGCTACAAGGAGCTCGCCCAGTCCCAGATCAACACCCTGCTCTACCTGATCTACGGGCTGGTCGCCCTCTCGATCACGGTCGCGGTGCTCGGCGTGGTCAACACCCTGGCGCTGTCGGTGGTCGAGCGGACCCGCGAGATCGGCCTGCTGCGGGCGATCGGGCTCTCCCGCCGCCAGCTGCGCCGGATGATCCGGCTGGAGTCCGTGGTGATCGCGCTGTTCGGCGCCGTCCTCGGCACCGGGCTGGGCCTCGCCTGGGGCGTCACCGTCCAGGGGGTGCTGCGGGACCAGGGCCTGGGGACGCTCTCCGTCCCGACCACCATGGTGGCGATCACGCTGGTCTCCTCGGTGCTGATCGGCCTGTTCGCCGCGCTCGTCCCGGCCTTCCGGGCCGGACGCATGAACGTCCTCGCGGCCATCGCGACGGACTGAGCCGGCTCCGGGGTCGCCGGGCCCCGGAGCACGGGGGAGACGGGGGAACGGGGGGAACGGGGAACCGGGGGCGGGTGTGCCCAGGACCCGCGCCCAGCGTCGTTCCCCCCCCCCTCCCAGGAGGGCCCCCCCGAGGTGTGTTCC
>NZ_JBHVJT010000022.1:97704-104958 GCF_042798815.1 Kitasatospora sp. NPDC057738
GGGGGGGGGGGGGGGGGGGGGGGGGGGGGGGGGGGGGGGGGGGGGGGGGGGGGGGGAGGGGGGGGGGGGGGGACCCCCCCCCCCCCCCCGGTGCCGTTCCCCGCCCCTTGCCGGGAGGCCGCCGCCGAGGTGCGTTCCGTTTCCCCCGGGCTGGGATGATCGTCCGATGTTCCCCTCGGACGCCCCGCCGCTGCCCAGCGCCGCGCCCCTCACCAGTGCCGCCGCCACCCGCTGGCGCGCCGCCCGGACCGCCTGGCGGCTGGACAGCCGGTGGCTCGCGCTGCTGCCGGTCGCCTTCCTGGCCCTGGCCGCCGCGGTGGAGCCGGACAGCGGAGGGGCCTGCAACGCCCAGGGCATCTGCCGGGAGACCTGGGGCGAGACCCTGGCCCTCTGGACGCTGCTGGCCGAGGCCGTCCTGCTGGTCGGCCGGCCCCGCGTCCGGCCGCTCGTCCCGGTCGCCGCCCTGGCCCTGTTCTGGTACCTCCCGAACGGCCTGGTCACCCCGCTCGCCCGCTGGTCCGCCGTGCTGCTGCACCTGCTGCTGGCCGCCGTCCTGATCGGCGCCGACCTCGGCCGCCGCCGCGCCCGCCACCAGCTCGACGAACTGATGGCCCCGCCCGTCCCCTTCCCCTGGACGGCCGCCGGCGCGCCCTCGCCCGTCCACCCCCCGCACGCGCCGGTCGGGCGGCGGGTGCTCGGCGTGCTGTTCCTGGTCGCCGCCGCCGCGCTGCCGTTGTACGGCCTGTGGGCGCAGTCCCAGCAGGAGGAGCGGGACGGCGCGGCCGTGCGGGTCACCGGCACCGCGGGGGAGTTCGACCGGGACGGCCTGCTGACCGTCCACTACCAGGACCCCCACCGCGGTGACGTGACGGTCGCCGCGCCGCCCGGCGCCGCCGCCGGGCCCACCGCGAAGCTGGACGTGTGGTGGGCCCAGCGACCGCAGCCGGGCCAGGCGATCCCGCTGCTGCTGGACGGCGACCGGGTCCGCGCGCTGGGCGACGACTACGACCTGTCCGGCGGGGCGCTCCTCGGCGGCCTGCTCGCCCTGCCCGGCCTGCTGCTGCTCGGCTCCGCCCTGGCCCACGACGTCCGCCGCACCCGGCCGGCCTTCGAGGGCACCGCTCCGGCCCTGGCCGTCCGGGTCCGGGCCGACGCCCAGGGCGACCTGCTGGTGCTCCCGGTGGACGGCCCGGCGGACGGGCCCGCGCTGTGGCGGCTGAAGGAGTGGGAGCGCTACTACTGGGCCCGGGAGGGCCACCCGGACATGCCGGACCGCCCGGGCCCCGGCTGGCTGCCCGAGCACCCCGACCTGGAGGGCTACGAGGAGGACTACCCCGAGTCGGGACCGCCGCACGACCCGGCCGAGGAGGAGTACGGCGAGCTCTTCGAGCGCGCCACCCCGGACCAGGCCGCCGCCTGGCTGGCCCGGGCCGGCCGCAGCGTCCCGGCCGTGCTGTACCGCGGCCCGGACGGCCCCGACCAGCAGCTCCTGGTCCGCCCGGCCCTGCTGGACGGCGACCCGCACCGGGTGGCCTCCGTGGTCGCGCCCGTCGCCCGGGCCCCGCGGCTCGGCCGGCGCTCCGGGCGCTACCGCGAGCGCGAGCTGGCCGTCGCCGCGCTGACCGCCGAGACCGTCGCCGCCGCCCCCGAGGCCGGCTCGGACGCCCGGCCGCTGGACGCCTGCCGCTGGGAGATGCCGCTGCCGCTGCGGGCGGCGGCCGGACCGCTGGCGGCGCTGCTGGTCGTCGCCGCCGTCGTGCTGCTCGACGACGACGGCTGGTGGGAGGGGCTGGTGCGCCCGCTGTGGATCGGCTCGCTGGCGATCCACGCCTGCGCCCAGACGTTCTCCTGGCAACTGGTGGCCGACCGCGACGGCCTGCGGGTGGCCACCGCGCTGCGCACCCGCAGCTACCGCTGGGCGGAGATCTCGGCGGCGGCGGTGCACCGGAGCCTGCTGACGATCCGGCTGCGCGGCGGCCGGGAGTTCTCCTTCTTCAGCCGCCCGGCGGCCCGGCTGGCCGCCTTCTTGGGCGGGCGGTACGACCCGGCGGCGGTGGCCCGGACCGTCGCCACCGCCGCCCACCGCCCCGACCTGCGGCCGGCGCAGGCCCTGCCGGACCGGCTGGGCGGCCCCCAGCACCTGGTGAACCGGCTCGCGCTGACCGGTTACGCGGTGTTCACCGTCGCTCACTACGCACTCTGAACCCACCCCGGACCGGCACCGGATCCACACCGCTTCCGGCCCGCGCGTAAGGGGGAGTACGGTGTTCTTGATCACAGCACCGGTGCCGCGCCGCGAGGCGTCCCCGGCCGCCCAGACCGGGACAAGACGGGGACGCGTCCGCACCGGTACGGTTGGCCCCGATGAACACCAAGGCTGCTGAGGAGCTGCCGGCTGTTTCCGTGATCATGCCGGTGCTCAACGAGGAACGTCACCTGCGCACGGCGGTCCGCCGCATCCTGGACCAGGAGTACCCCGGGCCGATGGAGGTGGTGATCGCCCTCGGCCCCTCCACCGACCGCACCGCGGAGATCGCGGCCGAGCTGGTGGCCGAGGACCCGCGGGTGCGGACGGTGGCGAACCCCACCGGCCGGACGCCGGCCGGGCTGAACGCCGCGATCCGGGGCTCACGGCACCCGATAGTCGTGCGCGTGGACGGCCACGGCCTGCTCACCCCCGGCTACATCACCACGGCGGTCCGGCTGCTCGGCGAGATGGAGGCGGCCAACGTCGGCGGCATCATGCACGCCGAGGGCGAGACCGAGTGGGAGCACGCGGTCGCCGCCGCGATGACCTCCAAGATCGGCGTCGGGAACGCGGCCTTCCACACCGGCGGCCTGGCCGGCCCGGCGGACACCGTCTACCTCGGGGTGTTCCGGCGCGAGGTGCTGGAGAAGCTCGGCGGCTACAACGAGGAGTTCATCCGCGCCCAGGACTGGGAGCTGAACTACCGGATCCGCCAGGACGGCGGCCTGGTCTGGTTCACCCCGCAGCTCAAGGTGACGTACCGGCCCCGCCCCTCGGTGCGGGCGCTGGCCAAGCAGTACAAGGACTACGGCCGCTGGCGCCGGGTGGTCACCCGTTACCACCGCGGCTCGGTCAACATGCGCTACCTCGCCCCGCCGGCCGCCCTGGCGGCGGTCGTCCTCGGGCTGGTGCTCGGCGCCGCCGTCCACCCGGCCTTCCTGGCGGTGCCCGGCGCGTACCTGATGGGCATCCTCGGCGGCGCCGCGGTCGAGGGCCGGGGGCTGTCGTTCAAGGCCAGGGCGCTGCTGCCGGTGGCCTTCGCGACCATGCACCTCAGCTGGGGCTTCGGCTTCCTGACCTCTCCGCGCTCGCTGGCCCGAAGAGTGATCGCCAGCGTCGGCCCGTCCTCCAAGGACGTGCTCTCGAAGACGGGTTGATCCCGGGGCGTGCCCGACACGCCCTGGCGCCCGCCGATTCGTCCCGGCAGCCCGCGGTGCCGTGCGGCGCCGCTATCGTCGGTGCGCATGGCGACAGTTGAGGGCGGGGCGGGCGCGGCCCGGATCGAGCCGAGCGCGGACGTCGACGAACGGGCCGCGATCGGTGCCGGGACGGCGGTCTGGCACCTCGCCCAGGTCCGCGAGGACGCGGTGGTCGGTGCGGACTGCGTGATCGGCCGCGGCGCGTACGTCGGCCCCGGCGTGCGGATCGGGGACCGGGTCAAGGTGCAGAACCACGCGCTGGTGTACGAGCCGGCGGTGGTCGAGGACGGGGTGTTCATCGGCCCGGCCGCCGTCCTCACCAATGACCGGTACCCCCGCGCGGTCACTCCCGAGGGCCGCCCCAAGGATCAACACGACTGGCGGGCCGAGGGGGTGACGCTCCGTCAGGGTTGCTCGATCGGCGGCCGTGCGGTGCTGGTCGCCGGGGTGACGGTCGGCCGCTGGGCGCTGGTCGCGGCCGGCGCGGTGGTGCACCGGGACGTCCCGGACTTCGCGCTGGTCGCCGGTGTCCCGGCCCGCCGGATCGGCTGGGTCGGCCGGGCCGGCGAGCCGCTGCGGCCCACCGGGGACGGCGGCTGGCAGTGCCCCCGGACCTCCGAGCGGTACCGGGAGGAGGGCGGAACCCTCCTGCCCGGCTAGGCCCTGTCCGGCCGATCTCGCCGCGGACCGATCCGCCAAGATCGGCCGGACAGGACCTGGCTACTTGGCGCAGACGTCGGTGTCGTCCGCCTGGACCCGCTGGAGGTCCTCGGGCGCCTCGGTGGGCACCGCCGCCGGGTTGGCGGCGGCCAGCACGTCCTTGCCGAGCACCAGCACCAGCCCGCCCTTCGGGTCCGACTTCGCGGCCGGCCGGACGGCGTCGCCGGGCAGGCCGAGGGCGGCGGCCAGGGCCTGGGCCTCGGCCTCCCGGCCGGACGGGTAGGACACCGTGGTGGTCTCGGCGGGCGGTGCGTCGCTGCCCACCACGGCCTTGTCGAAGCCCTTCGCCCGGAGCTTCTCCACGGTCGGCCCGGACTGTCCGCGGGTGCCGCTGCCGTTGCGCACCGTCAGCTGGACGCCCTTGCCGGAGACGGGCGGGGTGGTGGCGGCCGGGGCGGGCGGCGGGGTCGCGGCGCCGGTGGCCGGGGCCTCGGCGGCGGGCGGGGCGCTCGGCGGGGCGGCGGTCTCGGTCAGCGAGCGGTCGGCCGCGACCATCGCGAACAGCTGCCCGGCGTCCGGCTGCTTGAGGATCACCCGGTTCTCGTCCTTGGGGTCGTCCAGGACGGGCGCGGTGGTGAAGGTGATGTTCTTGGTGTCCACCTTGCTGATGTCCAGCGCGAGGTCCTTGAGCTTGTCCACGCTGCCGATGCCGGAGTCCACGGTGAGCGCCTTGGTGGCGGCGTCCGCGAGCTTGTAGAGCTTGGTCGGGCTGGTCAGGGTGTCGTCGCTCTTGATCTTGCGGATCATCGAGCTGATGAACTGCTGCTGGAGCGGGATCCGGGTGAGGTCGCCGCCCTGGCCGACCGCGTGCCGGGTGCGGACGAAGGCCAGCGCCTCCTCGCCCTGGACCACGTGCCGGCCCTTGGTCATCTTGAGGTGGGAGCCGGAGTCGTTGATGTCCTTGGCCGCGCAGACCTCGACCCCGCCGACGGCGGTGGACAGGGTCTTCACCGCCTCGAAGTTGACCTGCACGAAGTGGTCGACCCGGATCCCGGTGTTCTTCTCGACGGTCTTCCAGGTGCAGCCCGCGTCGCGCCCCTCCTGGCCGAGGCTGTTGTTGAACTCCTCCCGCGCCGAGCCCTGGATCTTCTTCCCCTGGGCGTTCTGGCACTCCGGTATCGGCAGCATCAGGTCGCGCGGGAGGCTGATCACCGTCGCGTTGGTGCGGTCCTTGGCGATGTGGAACAGCAGTGTGGTGTCGGCGTGCCCGGTGCTGCCCTCGTCGCCGTACTCCCGGCCGAGGCCCTCCCGGCTGTCGGTGCCGATCACCAGGATGTTCAGCGCGTCCCCGGCGGCCGGGGGCCGCTCGGACTCGTCGCCCAGCTGGACCTTGACCGAGGTCAGGTTGTCGTTGAAGTGCCGGTACAGGTAGTACGCCCCGCCGCAGCCCGCCACCATCACCAGGGCGCCCGCCCCGGCCGTCCACTTGAGCGCCCGTCGGCGCCGGCTGCGCTTGGCGAGCGCGGCCGCCCGCCGCCGGCTGTCCCGGCGGCCCTCCGGGGCCGGTGCCGCCGGTGCCTCGACGGCCCGCCGGCGCTGCCGGGGGACGCCGGGAGCCGGGTCGACCCGGTACCGGCCGCCTTCCGGTTGCTCCTCGTGCACGGGGGTTCCCTACCTTCGACCGGTCACGGCTGCGGACCGCCCGTACGGACGGGCCGATCCGGACACACTAGACGAGCCGAACGGGGGAGTCGTTCCCGGTGTGATCTCCGCCATGTTCCGGCAGGGCGGGGATAAATACCGCTCGTGGCCGAGCAATTGCGGAAACGTCCGGATCGGCCGACGGGGCCGGACCGGGGTGCGCCGGCGTGGTCGGGGGCCGGCGGTTCAGTGCGGGGCGCAGGCGTCCACGTCGGCGGTGCGTCCCTCGAAGGTGGGCGCGGCGCTCGCGGAGGGTGACGCGGTCCCCGTCGCCGGGGCCGTCACCGCCGCCGCCGCCTCGGCCGTCGGGCCCGTCCCCGGGCCGGAGCCCGGGGACGGGGACGGGCCCGACGAGGGCGAGGAGCCGGGCGGCCGGACGGCGACCGGCCGGTCGTCCCGCAGCGCCGCGAACAACTGGCCGGTCTGCGGCTGCACGAACTCGTCCCGGTCCGAGTCGTAGCGGTACGGGCGGCGCGGCGCGGTCAGGAAGACCACGTCCGCCGAGGGGACGCCGCGCAGGTCCTGGGTGAGGTCGTACAGCGCGCCGAGCGAGGACAGCCCGCCGTCCGCCCGCACCGAGGAGGTCGCGGCGTCCAGCACCGGCCACAGCTTCGCCGGGTTCAGCAGCACGCCCTGCGACTGTGCCTTGCGGATCAGCGCGGCCAGGAACTGCTGCTGGCGGCCCATGCGTTGGGTGTCGCTGCCGTCGCCCAGGCTCTCCCGGGCCCGGACGTAGCCGAGCGCCTGCTCGCCGTGCAGGGTATGCCGGCCGGCGGGCAGGTCGAGCCTGGCGTCCTTGTCGTGGATCGGCTGCGGCACGCACACCTCGACCCCGCCGATCGCGTCCACCATCGTCTTGAAGCCGCTGAAGTCGAGGATCACGTAGTGGTCGATCCGGATGCCGCTCAGCTTCTCGACGGTCCGGATCGAGCAGGCCGGACCGCCCGTCTCGAAGGCCCGGTTGAACTGCATCAGCGCGGGCTTGCTGCGGGTGCCGTCCGGCTTCTCGCAGGCGGGGACGGAGACCATGACGTCGCGCGGCACCGAGACCGCCGTCGCGTGCCTGCGGTCGGCGGCCAGGTGCAGCAGGATCGTGGTGTCCGAGCGCTCGGTGCCGCTCCCGCCGCCGTACGAGGCGTTCGCGCCGGAGCGGTCGTCGCTGCCGATCAGCAGGATGTTCTCGGCGCCCCGCGCCCCGGCGGTGCGGCTCGGCCGCTCGGCCTCCAGCCGGGCGAGCAGCCGGTCGGTGGCCGAGTCGGTGCGGATGTTGCCGTCCAGCTTGCGGTAGGCGATCCAGAGCAGCGCGCCGGTGGCGACCAGCAGGAACGCGACGGGGGCGGGGGGGGTTATCCCCCACCAACGGCGCCCTCGTGGGGGTCCGGTCCCCCCCGGGGGGGGGGCGGTCGGCGGGCAGTCCTCTTTGGGGGCGTTTTCCAGGGGGGTGCC